>NZ_BAAGVN010000010.1:0-34619 GCF_054780855.1 Pseudaeromonas pectinilytica | reverse complement strand
ACAACCAAGAGCCCAACAGTGCAAAATCCTGGTTATCGGGTGGGGTGAAAATAGTCAACAACACGTAAAGGGAACAGCGCCGCGAGCGCATGTTCAGTCCAGATCACTTCAGCCATTTTTGCATTTTCTCTTTGGCGTCAGACTGGGAACAGGTTCTTCCTTCTCGAATATCCGTTTCACCTTTGGCAAGGCCTTCCAGGATCTGCATCCGCAATTGCATCAGCTCATAGTCCGCCACATCAATTAGATAAGCGGAAGGGAGACCATGCTCGGTGATCAAGATGGGCTCTTTGTTTTCATGCAAATCGGCCAGAATTTTAGTCGCTTGCCGTTTCAGTGAGGTCACTAGTTCAACTCGCATCTCAGGCTCCTATGGGGGCAATGTGTCACTATAGTAGCACTTGCTGCCGAGCGGCGAAATAACCGCATTGAATGGCCACTTATTGGACCGATAACTTTCATCATCTCACCACCAAAAATTTCGCCGGGAGCAGGCTCCCGGCGAAATAGGGTGACACAAGAAAACGAGCGAGGATTAGTCGCGGTTTTCTCCGCCTAAGGCGGCGATGAGTTCGGGGATAAAGCGCGAGAACTCGCCGGTCATCAGCGCGAAGTCGGCGTCCAGGCGGGCGGCCTTGTCTTCGGAGAGCACGTCGTCGTTCTGCTCCTTGAGCTCCTCACTGAATTTCACCCGCTTGATGGAGAGGTCATCCCCCAGCAGGAAGCTCAGGCTATCGGACCAGTTGAGGGCCAGCTTGGTCACCAGCTTGTCGGCCAGCAGGTGGGCCTTCATCTCTTCACTCAGCAGATCCTGCTGCTTGGCGCGGATGATGCCGCCATGCTCCAGGGCGCTGCGCAGCTCGACCTCATCTTCCAGCTCGAAACCGGCGGGGGTGGCCGATTCATTGAGCCACTCGGTCATGGTGATCTCGGGCGGCGTCTTCAGGGCCACCGGCACCACGGGCAGGGAGCCGATGCACTTGCGCAACAGCGCCAGCACGTCATCGGCCTTCTTCGCCGAGCCCGCATCGACCACCAGATAGCCATCGGCCGGATTGATCCACACCGAGGTTTGGCTGTGGCGGGTGAAGGCGCGGGGCAGCAGGTTCATCAGGATCTCGTCTTTGAGCCCTTCCTTCTCCTTCTTCTTCAGGGCGCGGCCCTGCTCGGCTTCCAGGGCCTCGACTTTCTCTTGCAGCGCATCCTTGACCACGGTGGAGGGCAGCATCTTCTCTTCCTTACGGGCGCAGAGCAGCAGCTGGCCTGCGGCCTCGTGCACCAGCGCCTGGGCCTGCTTGCCCAGCGGGCTGACCCAGCCGAATTTGCTCATGTCCTGACTACCGCACGGAGTGAAGGCCACGGTTTCCAGCATGGTTTCCAGCTGGTCGGCATCCAGCTCGAACGGACGGGTGAAACGATAGATTTGCAGGTTCTTAAACCACATGCGGACCTCGGGGAACGGCGAAAAATGGCGTCAGTCTACCAGAGTTGTGACCTTGACGGCATTTTGCCGGAAAAAAGCGGAGCTTGCTCACAGCCTCCGGGAGTCTCGCCTCGCGTCGACGATCGGCCTCTTACACTCGATGGAGGAAGAGGAGAATGACCATGTTGATCCGTCGCTGCGTTGCTGAAGATATGCCGCAACTGCTGGAAATCTGGCTGCAGGCCACCCTGCACGCCCACGATTACCTGCCGGCGGCTGTCTGGTGGCCGCGACAGGAGGCACTGCGTCAGCGTTTGCAACAGAGCGCCGATATCTGGGTGGTGGCCCGCAGCAGCGATGAGCACGAGGATCTGGCCTCCATCAAGGGCCCGATACCGCTGCCGACCCACACCGGGGTGGTCGGCTTCATGGCCATCCAGGAGGATGAGTTACTGGCACTCTATCTGCTGCCGGAGCATCAGAATCAGGGCATGGGCAGTCTGCTGCTGGGGTTGGGGCAGCAATATCACGACTATCTGTTTCTCAATGTCTGCGTGCCCAATGGCGATGCCATCCGCTTTTATCAACAACACGGCTTTCGCATCGTCCGCGAATGCCGGGATCCCCTGAACGCCTGTGACGAATACCGGATGGAATATCGCAAGCCTGCTCCATAGATCCCCGCTGATGCCTATCGACAGGGAAGCACAGCTTGTCGTGGGGGAGCGACTATTCGAAACCGCTCGCGAGTCAAGCCTTGATAACCGCAGGCGGAAACGCCATCTTGTAGACAATACCGAGTGTGAGACCCAATGCCAGTTGCGTGCGCGAAGGAGAGATAGCCTGTTGAGCCAACCGTTGGCGGCAGGGACGCCGCCATCGAGCCCCATGGATGGGTTTATGGCGAGTTGGCGAGAAAGGTTGTCTCTCCTGAACCTCTTAACTGACAATTATTAGGAAGTGAGACCGGCTTTTTTCTGACTTGCAACGTCTCCTGCGGGCTTTCTGTTGCTCATAACGGACTCTCTAGTTTTCAAGCGGGCTTTCTCTATTTTTCAAACGGATTCTCTATGCGACTGTTACACACCGCAGACTGGCATCTCGGCCATCATCTGCATGGCCACGATCGAAGCTATGAACAGGGCTGTTTTCTCGATTGGCTGACGGATCTGATCCTGGAGCGCAGCATCGACGGCCTGCTGATTGCCGGGGATATTTTCGATACCGCCAATCCGGCCGCGGCCAGTTGGCAACTCTTCTACCGCTTCCTGGCCCGTCTGCGCGAGCGGGTGCCGCACCTGAATGTGATCGCCATCGGCGGCAATCATGATTCCCCCTCCAAGCTGGATGCGCCCCACGAGCTGCTCAAGGCCTTCGAGCTGCACCTCATCGGTGCCATCTCCCGGGATACCCGGGGCGCGTTGGAGCTGGAGCGGCTGATCGTGCCGCTCAAAGACCGCGCCGGGGCGATCCAGGCCTGGTGTGCGGCTGTGCCCTATCTGCGCAGTGCCGACTTGCGGCTGGAGGATGGGCCGGCGGATGGGCGCAATTCGGACGTGGGCAGCCCTGATGCGAATAGCGCGGAGAGCCATCCTGAGGAAGACCGTTTGATTGCCGGTGTGCGCGCCATCTATCGCCAGGTTATCGCCGCCATCGAGGCCCGACGCAGCCCCGAACAGCCGATTGTGGCGCTGGGCCATGCCTATCTGAGCCGCGGCGAGCTCTCCTTGCTCTCCGAGCGCAAGGTGCTCGGCGGTAACCAGCACGCTCTGCCGCTGGATATCTTCCAGGGGGCGGATTATGTGGCGCTCGGCCATCTGCATCTGGCCCAGGCCCTGACTCCGGGCAGCGGAACTCCGCTCGTGCACTACAGCGGCTCTCCCATTCCGCTCTCCCTGGCCGAAAGCCACTATAACCATCAGGTGCTGGAGCTGGAGGTTGGCCCCACAGGTGTGGCACTTACCCAGCGCCATCCGGTACCGCGGGTGGTGCCCATGCTGCGCTTGCCCCCTGAGCCGCTGCCGCTGGCCGAGGTCGAGGCGCACTTGCAGGCGCAGCCGTGGACGCCGTGTCCGCCCGAGCAGCGGCCGTTTTTGGAAGTCCGGGTCAAGCTGGAGAAGCCGGAGCCACGGTTGCGGGAGCGGATTTTGGCGGCGCTGGCCGACCAGCCGGTGCGCTTGGCGCGGATTACCACCCACTATGCGGGGCAGGGGGAAGCGATGGCGGATCGCCTGGCGCGGCAACAGCTCGATGAGCTCACCCCCGAGCAGGTGTTTGCTTTGTGCCATCAGCGGGTCTACGCCACGCCGCCGGCGGCTGAATTGCAGAGTGCGTTTGCCGAGTTGCTGAACGAATACCAGGAGTCGTCATCATGAAAATTCTGGCATTACGGGACGAGAATCTGGCCAGTCTGACCCGGCCGTTCGATATCGATTTTACCCAGGGCGTGCTGGGGCACAGCGGGCTGTTTGCCATCACCGGCAATACTGGCGCGGGCAAGAGCACCCTGCTGGATGCCATCTGTCTGGCGCTGTATGACCAGATGGCGCGCTTTGTCGCCAACCGCAAAAACCAGGCCGAGATTGGTCGCGAAGATGAGGCGGATCGGCTCAAGGCCAACGATGTGCGGCATATCTTGAGTCGTGGCAAATCCAGCGGCTATGCCGAAGTCGATTTTGTCGGCACCGATGGCCAGCACTGGCGGGCGCGCTGGCAGGTGCGGCGCGCGCGTAACCGGGTGGATGGCAAGTATCAGAAGCAGGAGCGCTCCCTGGAGTGCCTCTCCAGCCAGCAACTCCATGCCGGCACCAAGCGCGATGTGCAAGAGGTGATCGACCAGCAGGTGGGTCTGAACTGGGAGCAATTCCGCCGCGCTGTGATCTTGCCCCAGGGCGAGTTTGCCGCCTTCTTGAAGGCCAGCGTCGACGAGCGCTCGGCCCTGCTGGAGCGCATGACCGGCACCGAGCTCTACTCCGATCTCTCGGTGGCTGCCTTCGAGCGCGGCAAGCAGGAGCGACAGAAGCTCGAATTATTGCAAGAGCAGCTCGAAGGCGCCGCGCCCCTGGATGCCGAGTCCCGGGCGGCGCTGCAGGCGCAACTGGCGGCAGGCTTGCAGCAGTTGGCACAACTCAAGCTGTGGCTGGAGCAGTGGCGCCAGCATGAGGCGCAGCAACAGCAGGAGCATGAGCTGGCGCGCCATCTGCACGATGCCCGCCAGGCGTTGGCCGAGCAGGAGCAGCAGTGGCAGGCTACCCACGAGGCCCGGCTGCAACTGGCTCAGATCGAAAAGGCCCAGGTGGCGCGGCCGCTGTTTGATGAGCTGGCGCGGACCCTGCTTGAGCTGGGCAGCATTGAAGCGGAAATGACCCAGCTGCAACAGCACATGGAAGAGGCCAGTGGCGCCGATCAGCATTGGAGCCAGCAGTTGGCCTTCCAGCAGCAGAAGCTGGTGCAGCTGGAGAGCGAGATCCGCCTGCGCCAGAGCGAGGTCAACGAGGCCCGCGAGCTCGATGGCCTGTTGCAGGAAAAAGAGCGGCAGTGGCGGGAGCTGGAGCCCCAGCAACAGGATCGGCAACGCCAGCTCACCGGGGTGCGGTTGACCCTGGAGGCCGGGCAGTTGCGTCAGCAGGAGCGGGTGCGCCAGCTCACCGAGCTCACCCAGTGGCTGGAGCGTCATCAGGGCACAGGCCGGGTGGCGCACAAATGGCAGCCGTTATTCAATGTGCTGCGGGAAACCCTGCAGGATCGGCGACGTCAACAGCAGTGGCGTCTGGAGCTACGCGAGCTGGTGCGGCTGCAAGAGGACAAACAGCAACTGCACACCCGGCTGGAGCTGGCCTGGAGCGAGGCCCAGGCGCAGCATCAGCTGCGCAGTGAACAACTGCAGCAGCTGGAAGCCGAGCATCCGATGGCGGAGCTGGAAGAGGCGCAACTGAGTTTGCACCAGGCCCAGCGGTTGATGGAGCGCTCGCGCCACCTGCGCGAGTTGGCCGAACAGACCGGACAGGTGACCCGCTATTACCAGGAGCAGAAATTGCTGGCTGGCCACCTGGCACTGCGTCGCCAGGAGCTGGCTACCCTGGAGCAGGAGCTGCAGCCGGAGTTGAGCCGTTTGCGCGAGCAGCTGGCGCTGTCGGCTCATGAGCTGCAGCAGGCCCATGCCAGCCAGAGCCTGCAGGATTACCGGGATCATCTGATCGACGGCGAGTCCTGCCCGCTGTGCGGCTCGACCAGTCACCCCTGGGCCCATCAGCAACCGCAATCCGATAGCGTGCTGTTGCGCCTGATGGCCCAGCAACAATTCTTGCAACAACATGTCGAGCAACGGCAACAGGCGCTGACCCAATGCCAGGTGCAACGTCAGCAGCTGGGTGAGCAGGAGCAACGCCAGCTGCAACTGCTGGCACAAACCGCGGCCCAACTCGAGCAGATGGCCCAGCGTTGGGAAGCGCTGCGCGAGGGATGTGAAGGCATTCTCCCGCCCTGGCCGGATCTGCACGCCGATTGGCTGACATTGGTGGCGGTGCTGGTGCAACTGCAGCAGGAGAGTCAGCAGCGCTGGCAATTGCAGCGCGAGTCCTGGGATCACCGCCGCCAGATCCAGGCCCAGCAACAGCTCTTGCGTCAGCAGGTGGAGCAACTGCAGCAGCAAGCGCTGGCCGCCGAGCGTCATCTGCAGGACTTGTTGCGTCAGCAAACCGAGCTGCAAACCCTGCGTCAGGGGCTGGAGCAGCAATTAACCCATCTGGGGGAACGTCTGCTGCTCAACGAGCAGAGTCTGGATGAACAGCTGGGACAATCGGAGTGGCGGGGCTGGCTGGAGCAGGCCGATGCCGAACAGGCGATCCTGCTATGGCAGCAGGAGTGCCAGCACTACCTGCAGTATGAGGAGCAGTGGCAGCGTTTGGAGCAGAGCCAGCAGCAGGCGCAGCCGGAGCTGGCCGCCTTGAGTGCGCAACTGGACGCCGGAACCCAGCAATTACAGCTGCTGGAGCGGGATCTGAATCAGCTGCAGCAACAGCGCCGAGATCTGCGCCTGCGACGAGAGCAGTGCCTGAGTGGCCGTGCCGTCAGCGAGGTCGAGGCCGAATGGCAACTCAAGCTGGAGCAGTTGCGGGAGGCGGTGAGCCAGGCCCAGCGCCAGCGCCAGCAGAGCAGTGAACAAAAAGCCAGCGCCGGGGCCATGCTGGAGAGTCTGCGCCAGCGCCAGCAACAGGTCACGGCCCAGCGCCGGGAGGCATTGCGTGGCTGGTTGCGTCATGAGCAGCAGTTAGGGATCCCCGAGTATGAGCTGCAGCGCTTGCTCAGCTTTCCGGTGGAGTGGATCCGTGAAGAGCGGCAGCGCCTCAAGCAGTGTGAGGAGGGGCGTCAGCAGGCGCAAACCCGGCTCGCCGAGCGGGAGCAAGCCTTGCAGCTGCAGCAAGCGCGAACCCGGCAGGCGTTGTTGGCCTTGCCGGTGGCGGCACAGTGGCCGGAAGGCGTGCAAGGAGCGGAAGACGTGCAAGGATCGGAAGGTGCTCTGAATCCGAATGGCACTTCGCCCGGTTGGCTGGAGTCAGTGCAACAGCAACATCAACAGCTGGAGGCCGACGTTTTTGAATGGCGTCGGCAGCTGCTGCAGGCCGATGAGGCGCAACAGAAGCATCAACAGATTGCCGCACAGATTGCCAAACAACAGCTCGAAACCGATCGTTGGGGCGGCCTGGCCGAGCTCATCGGCTCGGCATCGGGGGCCAAGTTCCGCACCTTTGCCCAGAGTTTGACTCTGGAGCGACTGTTGCTGGTGGCCAACGAACATCTCAATGAACTGGCGCCCCGTTACCAGTTGCAGCGGGTTCCGGGTACCGATCTGGCGCTGCAGGCCATCGATCAGGATATGGGCGATGAGATCCGCGGCGTGGAGTCGCTCTCCGGTGGCGAGAGCTTCCTGGTGTCACTGGCCCTGGCGTTGGGGCTCGCCTCCTTGTCGAGCAAGGAGACCCAGGTGGAGTCACTGTTTATCGATGAAGGCTTCGGGACCCTGGATCCGGAGAGTCTGGATACCGCGCTGGCCTGTCTCGATTCGCTGCAATCCAGCGGTCGGCAGATCGGGGTCATCTCCCATGTACAGACGCTGGTGGAGCGGATTGGCGTGCAGATCCGCATCGAGGCGCTGGGTGGTGGTGAGAGTCGGGTGCTGTTACCGGGTTAACAGCCCACTCTAACTGGCTGAATGTGACAAAGAATTTACGTATTGGCGGCGATGATCATAAAAGTGTCATGAAAAGTTCTAATAATGCCGCTAGCGAAAACAAGGAGCGTCACTTAAAAGGCTAACACCATGTCAAGAAGAGTATTGGTTGTCGAAGACGAAACCCCGATCCGGGAAATGTTGTGCTTTGTCCTGGAGCAAAAGGGGTTTGAACCCATAGAGGCCGCTGATTTCGAGCAGGGGCTGGCCAAGGTGGTGGATCCTTTCCCGGATCTGATCCTGCTGGACTGGATGTTGCCGGGTGGCAGCGGGATCCAGTTTATCAAGCAGATGAAGCAGGACGAGCTGACCCGCCAGATCCCGATTATCATGCTGACGGCTCGGGGCGAGGAAGAAGACAAGGTGCGCGGGCTGGAAGCCGGTGCCGATGATTACATCACCAAACCGTTTTCTCCCAAGGAGCTGACGGCGCGGCTCAAAGCGGTGATCCGCCGGGCCATGCCGACCTCCACCGAGGAGGTGATCGATGTTCAGGGGCTGAAGCTGGATCCGGTCTCGCACCGGGTCACGGCGAATGAACAGGCGCTGGATATGGGACCGACGGAGTTCCGCTTGCTACACTTTTTCATGACTCATCCCGAACGGGTCTACAGCCGGGAGCAGTTGCTGAATAATGTCTGGGGTACCAACGTTTACGTTGAAGACAGAACCGTCGATGTGCATATTCGACGTCTGCGCAAGGCGATTGCCGATTCTGGCCATGATGTGTTGATTCAAACGGTGCGGGGATCCGGGTATCGTTTCTCAACTCGTCTGTAAATCTGTCACTTAAGGAATACCATGCTCGAACCCTATTCCTGGGGCCGACTCATCAGAAAGAGTCTGTATGTCATCTACCCCCCATTTGTGTTGTTGGGGTTCATCTCGGGGCAGTGGGCTTATAGCTTGCTCACCGCCACCGTCTTGCACCTGATTTGGCTCTATTACTATCAGAAAAAATTGGCGGACTGGCTATGGAAAGATCGTAGTTTGGTGCCGCCCCAAGGCCCAGGAACCTGGGAATATATCTTCAACGGTATCTACCGTTTGCAGCAGCGTCATCGCATCCGGCGTCGTGAACTGGCTAGCGTGATCCGCCGTTTTCGCGAAGGCGCCGAAGCGCTGCCCGATGCGGCCGTGGTGTGCCGGAATGATGGCAGCATCGTCTGGTGTAATCGGCTGGCCGGGCAACTGCTGGGTTTTCGCTGGCCGGAAGATGCCGGACAGAACATCAGTAACCTGATCCGTAGCCCGAGCTTTGTCGCCTATCTCAAGGGCAAGGAGTTCAATGATCCGCTCGAGATGCCATCCCCGGTCAACGAAGAGCGGATCCTGGAGTTCCGAATCATGCCCTATACCGAGGACCAGTCCATGATGGTGGTGCGGGATATCACCCACCTCAAGAGTCTGGATGCCATGCGCAAGAACTTCGTCGCCAATGTCTCCCACGAGTTGCGCACGCCGTTGACGGTGCTCAAGGGCTATCTGGAAATGGTGGAGGATGCGCCCTCGGCGGCGATGTGGGGCAAGATGCACCGGGTGATGCTGGAGCAGACCCTGCGCATGGATACCCTAGTGAACCAACTGCTGGTGCTCTCCCGCATCGAGGCGGCGGCGGATATCGATCTCAATCGGGTGGTCGATGTGCCAGCCATGCTCAGTTTACTGGAGCAGGAGGCCCGCGCCCTCAGTGGCGATGCGGCGCACCAGTTCGAGTTCCGGGTCGACAAAAACTTGCGCATCCATGGTGATGGCGAGCAGCTGCGTAGCGCGCTGACCAACCTGGTCAACAACGCCATCAAGTACACGCCTCCGGGCAAGCGCATTCTGGTGGAGTGGCATAAAGAGGGGGGGCGGGCTGAATTTGCGGTCACCGATCAGGGCGAGGGGATTGCCAAGGAGCATCTGGGGAAATTGACCGAGCGCTTTTATCGCGTCGATCGGGCCCGCTCGCGCCAGACTGGCGGTGCCGGGCTGGGGCTAGCCATCGTCAAACATGCTTTGAGTCACCATGACACCCACCTGGAGGTGGAGAGTGAGCTCGGGCAGGGCAGTCGTTTCAGCTTCGAGATCCCGGCGCGCCTGATTGCCAAGTAGGCGCTTGCTATCGCCGGGTTTGCTGGCCGGTTGCACAGGAATAAAGACAACAACGGTGGTTGCAAAACCACCGTTTTTTATTCGTTAAAAATCGGCCTGACTGTCACACAACTGTCATCTAAGGTTATTAAATTTGTCACGTCAGCAGGCAATACTTGCTCACGTCAAACAAGGACATTCCGTTCTAGTGGAGAAAGTGGATGAAATTCAACAAGCTGGTTAGTGTTATTGGTTTTGCTGCCGGTGTGCTGTCAGCCAACAGCTGGGCTGCAGTTGATGCAGAGCTGCACGACTACGAAAAGGTTTCTGGCGTCTCTGGCAACCTCTCTTCAGTGGGTTCCGATACCCTGGCCAACATGATGACGCTGTGGGCTGAAGAATTTAAGCGCGTCTATCCGAACGTCAACGTTCAGATCCAGGCCGCAGGCTCTTCCACTGCTCCTCCTGCCTTGACCGAAGGTACCTCTCAGCTCGGCCCGATGAGCCGCAAGATGAAAGAGGGCGAAATCGAAGCCTTTGAAAAGCGTTATGGCTACAAGCCGACCGCAATCCCGGTGGCCATCGATGCCCTGGCCGTATTCGTGCACAAGGATAACCCCATCAAGGGTCTGACCATGCTGCAACTGGATACCGTGTTCTCCAGCACCATGAAGTGCGGTGGTTCTATTAACGTCAACACCTGGGGTGACCTGGGCCTGACCGGTGACTGGGAGTCCAAGGACATTCAGCTGTTCGGTCGTAACTCGGTGTCTGGTACCTACGGTTACTTCAAGGAGCACGCGCTGTGTAAGGGCGACTTCAAGAATACCGTCAGTGAGCAACCTGGCTCCGCCTCTGTGGTGCAGTCTGTTTCCGCCTCGCTGAACAGTATCGGTTACTCCGGTATCGGTTATGTCACCTCTGGCGTGCGTGGTTTGCCCCTGTCCAAGGATGGCGGCAAGACCTTTATCGAGCCGACCCATGACAATGCCATCAGCGGCGCCTACCCGTTGTCCCGCTACTTGTACGTCTATGTGAACAAACAGCCGAACAAGCCGCTGGATCCGATGCAGCTGGAATTCCTGAAGATGGTGCTCTCCAAGAGCGGTCAGGAAATCGTCGAGAAGGATGGTTACATTCCGTTGCCAGCCGCCGTGGTGAAGAAAGATCTGGAGCTGTTGGCCAAATAAGCGCGAGCGCTTGCTGGGACAACACAACAACACAGGGAGGCGAAAGCCTCCCTGTGTTGTTTCTATTCCGTCGACGAAAAACTTGGTTGGACGGGCTTTATCCGTGCGGATTACGGGGGCAAGGCGGGAAGAGGCCGACTAGTCGGCGCTCAGTTCGCCTCGTAAGTCTTGCTGCATCAGCTCGCGGATCCTGGCGGCGTCATAGCCTTGGCTCAACAAAAAATGCAACTTGGTCAGGGTCGCCTCTGTGGTCATATCAAAGCCGGAAATCACGCCCGCTTCGGCCAGGGCATTGCCGGTGGCATAGCCGCCCATATTGACCTTGCCGCGCAGACACTGGCTCAGATTGACGATGATGACACCCCGTTGCGATGCGGTGCGCAATTGACTCAGCAGCCGCTCATCTTGTGGTGCATTGCCAACCCCGTAGGTAAGCAGGATCAGGGCCTTGACCGGCTGTTGCAGCAGGTTGCCGATGACCTCGAACGAGATCCCTGGATACAGGGTGACGACGCCGATGGGCTGGGGCTGGATCGGATGCAAGGCCAGCGGTTGACCCTGGGTTTTCCCTAATTGTCCGGCGACCAGTTGAATATGGATACCGGCTTCCAGCAACGGCGGAAAATCCGGGGAATCGAAGGCATGGAAGCCATCGGCGTGCACCTTGGTGCTGCGGTTGCCACGAAACAACTGGTTGTTGAAGAACAGGGTCACTTCATGGATCGGGTAATTGGCCGCCAAAAACAGCGCGTTGAGCAGATTTTGCTGACCATCGGATCGCAATTCGGCCAACGGGATCTGGGAGCCGGTGATGATCACCGGCTTTTCCAGTCCCTCGAGCATGAAGGAGAGCGCCGAGGCGGTAAACGACATGGTGTCGGTACCGTGCAGTACCACGAAGCCATCATAAGCCTCGTAATGGTCGCGAATATCCTCGGCGATGCGTTGCCAGTCCGCCGGGGTCATATCCGAGGAGTCGATGAGTGGGGCATATTCATGGATATGGTAGGCCGGCATCTCGGCACGATGAAACTCCGGCATTCCGGCCAGACAGTCCTCCATGAAACCGGGCTGCGGTATATATCCTTGCTCCGAGCGCTGCATGCCGATGGTACCACCGGTATAGGCGATATAAATTTTCTTCTTCATAGAGGAGTCCGAGGGGGAGCAAAGCTGAATTATATGCGGCTGCCGATAAAACAAAACCCCGGAATGCTCCGGGGTTTTGTGGTGGGTCAATCGTGCACCGGCTGGTGTTAAGGGGCGACCACAGGACTCAACACATACTGGCCTTGAGGGTCATCCAGTCGACTCAGCGGGGCCAGCACCTGCTGGCTGCGGCCCAGCAGGGCGGTGATCTGCTGTAAGGCCTCAGGCGCCAATACCATCGCCGTCTTGGCAAACAGACGCTGCATCAGCTGCTCGGAGGCGGAGAGCTCCGGCTCGACCCGCTCAATCTGATAGGACTTCAGCTTGGCCAACTTGGCGGCCGCCGCGAACGCTTCGCGTTGGGAGCCTAGTTCATCCACCAATCCCAGCTCCTTGGCATCGGCGCCGGTCCAGACCCGGCCCTGGGCGATCTTATCGACCGCCTGCGGGCTCATCTTGCGGCCTTTGGCAACCAATTCGATGAAGCGCTGATAGGTGTTCTCGACGTTCATCTGGATGACTTGCTTGACGTGATCCGGCAGGGGACGGCTGGGGTCAATACCGGCAAAATCTGTGGTGGCAAGGCCATCGGTATGCACGCCCACATACTCCAGCGCCTTGTCGAAGGAGGCGAAGAGACCAAACACGCCAATCGAGCCGGTGAGCGTTGTGGGCTCGGCCAGGATCCGGTTGGCATCGGCGGCAATCCAATAGCCGCCCGAGGCCGCCATGCTGCCCATGGAGACCACCACCGGTTTGCCTGCAGCCTTGACGGCCTGCAATTCAGCCCGGATCTGCTCGGCGGCAAAGGCGCTACCGCCAGGGCTATCGATGCGCAATACCAGCGCCTTGATGGATGGGTCCTTGGCCACGGCGCGCAGCAGGCGGGTCAGGGTTTCGCCGCCAATGCTGCCGGGGGTCTGCTCGCCATTCTGGATGGCGCCAGCGGCGACAATCAGGCCGATCTTGGGCTTATCCTGATCCGGGTATTGTTCCGGCAGGGTGCGCAGGTAGTCGTTCAGGCTGACATGCCGATAGCCAATTTCATCATCGGCGGTACCGGCAAACTTGGCGATCACCTGGGTGCGCTCGTCCTGGGTGGCCAGTTTATCGACCAGTTTCTGTGCCAAGGCATACTCAGCGGCATTACCGTTGGCGGCCTTCAGGCGACTGAGCAGCTGCTCCTTGCTGGGGGAGATGGCATCGGCCGTGATCTTGCGTGCGGTGGCCGCATCTTGGACATAGGCCTGCCACAATTGTCCCAACCAGCGGCTATTGGCTTCACGGGCCTCGGGGGACATATCATCCCGAGTGTAGGGTTCGACGAAGGATTTATAGGTCCCGACGCGGAACACATGGGGGGTGATGTTGAATTTTTCCAGCGCCGATTTGTAGTAGAAGTTGTAGAGCCCCAACCCCTGCAGCATCACGGCACCGGCCGGATCCAGCAAGATCTGGTCGGCATGGGCGGCCAATAGGTACTGGTGTTGCACGAAGTAGTCACCACTGGCCATCACCGGTTTACCACTGCGGCGGAAGTGATCCAGTGCGTGGTTGATCGGGGCTAATTTACTGAGATTACTGGCCTCCAGATCTTGCAGTTGCAGCACTATGCCTTTGATTTTCGGATCTTGAGCGGCCTGCTCGATGGCATAGACCACATCACTGACCAGGGTCTCGGTCGGTTTTTCATCACCGACCAGCCATTTTTTCAGCAATTGGCTGGAGGGATCGCTGACGCTGCTTTGCTCCACCAACTGTCCGGTCAGATTCAGGACCAGGGCTCCTTCCTTGAGTTGCAATTTGTCTTGTTCGTCCTGGCTCAAGGCCACTATGACCACCAAGATGAACGCCAGAAAGAAGAGGTTAATCACCAATTGGCGGGTAAAATTCAACAGCCGCCAGATGGTCTGCAGCAACCATTTGAAGGGACGAAAAAGGGTAGCCATTCGTATCTTTCTCCGGAACAGTAAGAGCCCCATTATGGCGGCCTGGGTTGAAAATACCAAGGATGCGATCGTGACCACGATTGAGACCTGCTGTTTTGCGGTTACGGTGGGAGCCTCCTATCCTCATGGGGCTACAGGATCTAATTCGGAGCCATTATGTTTCATTTCCCTCATCTGTTTGCTCCGTTGGATCTTGGCTTTACCCAACTGAAGAATCGCTTGCTGATGGGTGCCATGCATACCGGTCTGCTGGCGCAGTCCCATGGCGTCGAGCGTCTGGCCGCCTTCTACCGGCTGCGAGCCGAGCAGGATGTCGCGCTGATCATCACCGGCGGTACCTCCCCCAATTTTCGCGGCCGTCTGCAGCTGGACGGCGAAGAGATCAGCTCCTCCCGACATCTGAAGCCACACCGGGTGTTGACCCGTGCCGTCCATGAGGCGGAAGGCAAGCTGGTGTTGCAACTGCTCCATGCCGGGCGGTATGCCAACCACCCCTTGTGTGTGGCGCCGTCGGCGCTCAAAGCCCCGATTTCCCCTTATACCCCCCATGCGCTGACCCGTGGACAGATACAACAGCTGATTGCTGATTTTGCTCACTCGGCGAGTCTGGCCCGTGAGGCCGGCTATGACGGTATCGAGCTGATGGGCTCGGAAGGATATTTACTGAATCAGTTTTTATGCCTGCACACCAACCAGCGCCAGGATGAATGGGGCGGCGAGCTTGCTAACCGGCTGCGGCTGATTGAGGCCATTATCCGAGCCATTCGCCTGGCGGTGGGTAAGGACTTCATTCTGATATACCGTCTGTCGATGCTGGATTTGGTGGCGCAGGGGGCGACGCTGGAGGAGGTGGTGCAGATTGGGCAAGCGGTTCAGGCCGCAGGTGTCACGCTGATCAATTCCGGGATCGGGTGGCATGAATCTCGAATACCGACCATCGCCAGTCTGGTCCCCAAGGCGGGATTCAGCTGGGTGACCGGTCTGCTGCGTGCCCAACTCAGCATCCCGCTGATCGCCTGTAACCGGATCAACTCTCCGGAACTGGCCGAGTCCATTCTGGCGCGCGGGGAGGCCGATCTGGTGGCTCTGGCGCGTCCCTTGCTGGCCGATGCCGAATTTGCCAGTAAAGCGGCACGAGGTGAGTCCAGCCGGATCAATACCTGCATCGCCTGTAATCAGGCTTGTCTGGACCGAGTCTTTATCGGGGAGGTCGCCAGTTGCCTAGTCAACCCCCAAGCGTGTCATGAAACCCTCCGCGTGCTGCCTGCGGTATCGACCGCCAAACGCCTGGCGGTGATTGGGGGCGGCCCGGCGGGGATGGCGTTTGCCGTTTACGCCGCCGAGCGGGGACATACCGTGAGCCTGTATGAACAGTTACCCGAGCTGGGGGGCCAGTTTCAGCTGGCCTGCCAGATCCCGGGCAAAGCCGAGTTTGCCGAGACGATCCGCTACTTCACCGGGCGCTTGCAGGAGTTGCAGGTCAAACTGGTGCTGGGGCAGGTCCAGGACGGCCACGCCCTGTTGAGTCTACCGGTCGATGAATACGTGGTGGCGACCGGCGTTACCCCGCGCATGCCGGACATTCCGGGCATGGATCACTCCAAAGTATTGACCTATCAGCAGTTGCTACGTGAGGCTCCGACTCTGGGGAAACGCATCGCCATCATGGGCGCGGGTGGTATCGGCTTTGACGTCGCCCATTATCTACTGCAACCCCACGCTCTCTCCCAGGAAGCCTGGTTGGCGCAATGGGGGATTGATACCTCGGGACGGGAGCCGGGAGCCCTGTTGTCGATGGAATGGCCAGCGTCACCCCATACCCTCTGGTTGCTGCAACGCAAGGCCGGGAAACTCGGCCAGGGCCTAGGGCACACCACGGGCTGGATCCAGCGTCTGCAATTACAGCGGGCAGGGGTACACCAATGGAGTGAGGTGCAATATCTGCAGGTGGATGACGCCGGGCTGCATATCTTGCACAAGGGTGAGCGCAAGATACTGCCTGCGGATCAGATCATCGTCTGCACAGGCCAGCAACCTTGCGATGAACTCGCCACCTTGCTGGCGTTGTCTGGTCGTCCGGTACACAGGATCGGCGGCGCGCGAACCGCGATCGGGCTGGATGCTCGACAGGCCATCCTCGACGCTCTGGAATTGGCGATGCGGCTGTAATTTCTTAACGCGGGCGGTTGCTCACCTGGCGGGTTGATGTCGAAGACTCTGCCGACGCGTTGGTTCCTAGCCAGCGGCGGATCACCTGAAGACACAACTCCGGCTGCTGTGAAAAGAGTTGTTGCAGCTGTAAGCGGGCTTGTCGTTCACTTTCCAGCGTCGGCAGTGCGGAGGCTTGAGTCGCCGGATCGGTCGATGGTTGCTGGGTTTTATTTTTCATGGATACTGCTCCGTTACTGCCCTGCACCGGGGCTTTCTGACTGGGTACGAGGATCATCATGGATGCATTAACATTATTATTGCAGCGTAACTCGGTGGCGCAACTGCAGGCCCCGGCCCCAGAGGGCGAGGCGCTAGAGCGTATTTTGCAGGCCGGTTTACGATCTCCGGATCATGGCGGGTTGACGCCCTGGCTATTTTTGCTGGCGCAAGGCGAAGGGCTCTCCCGATTGGGAGAACAATTGGCGTTGTCCGCACAGACCTTGGGCGAGTCGGATGAGGCTGTCGCCAAGGCGCGTCAGGCCCCACAGCGTGCGCCTCTGGTGATTACTGTGGTGGCGCGGGTCCAGCCTCACGACAAGGTGCCCCGACTGGAGCAGGAGCTCTCGGCCGGTTGCGCCGTGATGGCGATGCAGATGGCGGCACAAGCCCAAGGGTTTGGGGGCATCTGGCGCTCCGGTGGCTTGATGTTTGATCGCGGTCTGCATGAGCGTCTGGGGCTTGGTGAGCAGGATCAGATCGTCGGTTTTCTCTATCTGGGAACTCCGGCTGCGGAGCCCAAACGGTTACGCCCTCTGGCCCTGGAGTCGTTTGTCCGTTCGCTGTAGAGATTGCATCGACCTGACCATACTGACGCGGAGTTCCCGGCTTGCCCCCCGCTTGAGTACGGCGTGTTTTACCGCTGCATGTTATAAACAGGTGAGTTTTTTATAACCTAACACTCTAGGTTATGCGGTTTGTCGCTTGATCCAGCCCCCTGAAACGGGCATGTTGGCAGCCAGTTTATGTGTAGGGTCCTCATGGTGATGAGCAGCAGACAATCGCTCGTGGATATGGCACTCCTGATGGGTCTTTGGCTCGTTTGGGGCTATAGCTGGGTTGCCAGCAAGCTGGGGCTGGAATATGCGTCGCCCCTGCAGATGGCCGAATATCGTCTGACCCTGGCGCTGCTGACGCTGGGGGGCTTGCTATTGTGGCGGCGTGGCCGTTTCAGCTTGCCGCCACTGTGGCCCACCTTCTGGCTCGGGCTGACCCAGACCACAGGATTTACTCTGCTTTCGACCCTGGCGCTGCTGAATGCAGGAACCGGCAAAGTCACTATCTTGTGTTACACCATGCCATTTTGGACGCTGCTGCTGGCACGTTTCTTCTTACGCGAGCACCTAAGGCCGGTGCAGTGGTTAGCCGTGTTGCTGGCTTTTGTCGGCTTGATGTGCGTGCTGACGCCCTGGGAAGGCAGCATCGGCTGGCAAGGGGATCTGCTGGCGTTGGCGGCAGGGGTCTGTTGGGCTATTTCGGCCATCATTGCCAAGCGACTGCGGGAGCAGCACCAGATTGAAACCCTGGATCTGACCTTCTGGCAACTGCTGTTCGGACTGCTGCCCTTGTATGCGTTGTCCTGGTTATGGCCACAACCGGCGGTGCAGTGGCATCCGACCTTCTGGTTGATCCTGATCTTTAACGGCTGCATTGCCGCTGGGTTGGGCTGGCTGGTCTGGCTACACCTGCTGTCGCGTCTGGCGGCTGGAACCGCAGGTCTGAATGCGCTGGCGATCCCGGCGGTGGCCCTGATCTGCGCCTGGTTGCAACTGGGGGATGTGCCGTCGTTGGCGGAGTGGGTCGGGGTCGCGCTGATTGCTATTGCGTTGGGTTTGCTGGCGACCATGAGCTATCTGTTTGAACGCCAATCGCTCCCTGGTTGAACGCCGATCGCTCCCTGGCTTAACGTATCAGTCGGTCCACTGGGCCTGTCGGGCCATATCGGCCGGCAGCTGCAAATTCCAGCGACATGGCTAAACCAGTAGTCCCCTCGTGAGGCGGTGCGAGCAGGTTAATGCCATCATCATCGCCGATGATGACCAGTTGCGGCTTCAGGGTCAGATAGTGCCGCCATACCGCATCGGCCTGTACAGCAAACCTGAGGTCTGGACAATGAGCATGGACGCAGCAACCCCCTGATTTATGGATGCAGCAGTGATAGCAGAATGCGGCATCGTTTACCCGGAGCCAGTTCGCGTTACTTGGTATTCGGGGCGTCCATCGGGTGTTTAGTGAGGTATTCGCTGCACCTGCATCACCGCGACCTGTAGTTCGCCATCGCCGAGTCGAGTGGTCAGGTGTTGTCCGGGTGCGGTTTGCGTCACTGATTTCAGCACCTGCCCTTGGGCATCCTGGGTGATGCTGTAGCCGCGAGCTAGCGTGGCCAAGGGGCTGATGGCGTCCAGACGGGTTAGTAGCAGGCCGTGACGGTGGCGCAGTTGCTCCATCCGTTGCTGAACGCACTGTTGCAGCAACTGCTGCTGTTGCTCCAAGCGCTGTCTTGCTTCCCGCAAACGAACGTTCGGTGATTGCTGGTGTAATCGATATTCGACACGCTCCAACCGCCGGCCGGCGTCGAGCAGTCGTTGCCGCAGCGCTAACCTCAGCCGGCCCTGCAGTTCATCCAGTCGTTGTTGCTGCTGTTGCAGTCGGCGCTCCGGATGCTGATGCTGCAGGCGCTGCTGCAGCATGTGCAGGCGGTGAGTGCCGAGAGTCAACGCTTGCTGACTGACCCGCGTCAAGCGCTGTCCGAGAGCCTGGAGGCGTTGCTGCAGTTCGCTCTGATCCGGGCTGACTAACTCGGCCGCCGCAGAGGGGGTCGCGGCCCGCAGGTCGGCGGCAAAATCACTCAAGGTGACATCACTCTCGTGGCCCACCGCACTGACGATCGGCAGCAGACTATTGGCGATGGCTCGCACCAGACGTTCGTCATTGAAGCACCACAAGTCCTCACTGGCTCCGCCGCCGCGGCCGATGATGAGCACATCACACTCATCCCGCTGGTTGGCTCGCTGCAGGGCCGCTATCAGCTGCTCGGCCGCTTGCGCGCCCTGCACCTGGGCCGGATAGAGGATGACCGGAATTCCTGGTGCCCGGCGTTTGAGCACGGTCAGCATGTCGTGGATCGCCGCCCCGGTGGGTGAGGTAATGAGTCCAATCTGTTGCGGCTGACGAGGCAGGGGACGTTTGCGTTCGGCGGCAAACAGGCCTTCAGCCTGCAAGCGTTGTTTGAGTTGTTCCAGTTGTAGCTGGAGCTGACCATCACCGGCTGGCCGCATGCTCTCGATGATGAGCTGGTACTCGCCTCTGGGTTCATACAGCGATAACCGGGCCTGGACCAGGACCTGTTGACCATCCTGTGGCCGGAAGGAGACCCGGCGGTTGTTGCCGCGAAACATGGCGGCTTTGACCTGGGCTGATGGATCCTTCAAGGAAAAATACCAGTGACCGGAGCTGTGCAGTACCAGATTGGATATTTCACCCACTAACCACACCAATCCCATCTCCTGTTCGAGCAGGATACGGACGGCGCTATTCAGTCGGGAAACGGTGAAAATCGTTTGCTTGGCTTCTGGCACTGGGTTTTCCTCACAGGAACGTCGACCGCCATTTTACCGAACCGGCAAGTCATTGGCGAAACTGGTTTTCGTAAAAAAACAACAAAAAGAGCTTTACCAACAGGGATCAACTGCCTAGAATCTCGCTGCAATATTTTACCCACCCCTCAACCTCCCTAACGGTGAGATATTGCCATGTTGCGTATAGCCAAAGAAGCCCTGACCTTCGACGATGTTTTGTTGGTTCCGGCTCACTCTCAAGTGTTACCCCATACCGCTGATCTGCGTACTCGCCTGACCAAGGATATTGTTTTGAATATTCCTATGGTCTCCGCTGCTATGGACACCGTCACCGGTGCCCGTTTGGCGATTGCCCTGGCGCAGGAAGGTGGTCTTGGTTTTATCCACAAGAACATGTCTATCGAGCTGCAAGCCGACAAGGTGCGCCGCGTGAAGAAGTTCGAAAGTGGTATTGTTGCCAGCCCTGTTACCGTGCATCCCGAGATGACCATCGCCGAGATCAAGGAGTTGACTTACTCCTGTGGTTTTGCCGGTTTCCCGGTGGTGACCGCGGCCGGTGAACTCGAAGGTATCATCACGGGTCGTGATGTGCGTTTCGTCACCGACCTCTCCTTGAAAGCCCACGAAGTCATGACACCTAAGGCTCGCCTGGTCACTGTGATGCAAAACGCATCTCGTGAAGAGGTTCAGAGTCTGATGCAGAAACACCGCATCGAGAAGGTTCTGATCACCGACGAGCAGTTCCACCTGACCGGCATGATCACCGCCAAGGATTTCCAGAAGGCCGAGCGCAAGCCCAATGCCTGTAAGGATGCTCTGGGTCGTCTGCGGGTCGGTGCCGCCGTGGGTGCCGGTGCTGGCAATGAAGAGCGCATTGCGGCGCTGGTGGAAGCCGGTGTCGATGTGCTGCTGATTGACTCCTCCCATGGCCACTCCCAAGGCGTTCTGGATCGTATCCGTGCGACCCGTCTGGCTTATCCGGATCTGCAGATCGTCGGTGGTAACGTGGCCACGGCCGCAGGTGCTCTGGCGCTGGCCGAAGCCGGTTGCAGTGCGGTCAAGGTCGGTATCGGCCCTGGCTCCATCTGTACCACCCGGATCGTCACCGGCTGCGGTGTTCCGCAAATTACTGCGGTTGCCGATGCGGTTGAAGCTCTCAAGGGCACTGGGATCCCGGTCATCGCCGATGGCGGTATCCGCTTCTCGGGTGACATCGCCAAGTCGATTGCCGCGGGTGCCAGTCTCGTCATGGTCGGCTCCATGTTTGCCGGTACCGAAGAGTCTCCGGGCGAGATCGAGCTGTATCAAGGCCGCTCCTTCAAGTCCTACCGCGGCATGGGCTCCCTGGGTGCTATGTCCAAGGGCTCTTCCGATCGCTACTTCCAGTCCGATAACGCCGCTGACAAGCTGGTTCCGGAAGGGATCGAAGGTCGGGTACCCTACAAGGGACTGGTCAAGGAGATCATCCATCAACAGATGGGTGGCCTGCGCTCTGCCATGGGCTTGACCGGTAGCGCCACCATCGAGGATCTGCGAACCAAGGCCGAGTTTGTGCGTATTACCGGCGCTGGTATCAAGGAATCCCACGTTCACGACGTGACCATTACCAAGGAAGCCCCCAACTACCGCATGGGTTGATGGGCAAACAGGGCGCTCGGCGCCCTGTCTTCTTTATGTTTGGCGGCCCTGTGTACCAGCGCCGCAATTACAGTGTCAGATCAGGAAGACCATGAGCAAAAACATTCACGATCACCGTATTCTGATCCTGGACTTCGGTTCCCAGGTTACCCAACTGATTGCTCGTCGCGTGCGTGAAATCGGCGTCTACTGCGAATTGTGGGCGTGGGATGTCACCGAAGAGCAGATCCGCGAATTCAACCCTCACGGCATCATCCTCTCCGGCGGCCCTGAGTCGGTCACCGAGGCGGGTAGTCCGCGTGCCCCGCAATATGTGTTCGAGGCTGGCGTACCAGTGCTGGGCATCTGTTACGGCATGCAGACCATGGCGGAGCAGCTGGGCGGCAAGGTTGAAGGTTCGACCACCCACCGCGAGTTTGGCTATGCCCAAATCGAAGTGACGAGCCCTTGTGCCTTGTTCGACAAGATTGAAGATGCCTTGAGCGAAACCGGCACGCCGCTGCTGGATGTCTGGATGAGCCATGGCGACAAGGTGACTGCTATCCCGCAGGGCTTTGTCACCACCTCTTCTACGCCAAACTGTCCTCATGCCGCCATGGCCGATGAGAGCCGCCACTTCTACGGCGTGCAGTTCCATCCGGAGGTGACCCACACCCGTCAGGGCGCACGTATGCTGGAGAATTTCGTCAAGAATATCTGCGGTTGTGAGTCCCTGTGGACACCGGCCACCATCATTGATGACGCCATCGCGCGGATCCGCGAGCAAGTCGGCAGTGATCAGGTGATCCTGGGTCTCTCCGGTGGCGTGGACTCCTCCGTGGTCGCCATGCTGCTGCATCGCGCCATCGGCAAACAGCTGACTTGTGTGTTCGTCGACAACGGTCTGCTGCGCCTGAATGAAGGTGCCCAGGTGATGGAGATGTTCGGTGACCATTTCGGTCTGAACATTGTTCACGTCAAAGCCGAAGAGCGCTTCCTCTCCGCACTGGCGGGCGAGGCGGATCCGGAGGCCAAGCGTAAGATCATTGGCCGGGTGTTCGTCGAAGTCTTCGATGATGAGTCCAAGAAGTTGAGCAACGTCAAGTGGCTGGCCCAAGGCACCATCTATCCGGATGTTATCGAATCTGCCGCCTCCAAGACCGGCAAGGCCCATGTCATCAAGTCCCACCATAATGTCGGCGGTCTGCCCGATGATATGAAGATGGGGCTGGTCGAGCCGTTGCGCGAACTGTTCAAAGATGAAGTGCGTCGCGTCGGTCTGGAGCTGGGTCTGCCCTACGACATGCTCTATCGCCATCCGTTCCCGGGACCGGGTCTGGGCGTGCGGGTACTGGGCGAAGTCAAAAAAGAGTATTGCGAACTGCTGCGCCGCGCCGATGCCATCTTCATCGAAGAGCTGCGCAAGGCCGATTTGTACCACAAGGTCAGCCAGGCCTTCGTGGTCTTCCTGCCGGTCCGCTCTGTGGGCGTGATGGGCGATGGCCGCAAGTACGACTGGGTCGTCTCCCTGCGTGCCGTGGAAACCATCGACTTCATGACCGCCCACTGGGCACACCTGCCCTATGAGCTGCTGGGTCATGTCTCCAACCGGATCATCAACGAAATCAACGGCATCAGCCGCGTGGTTTATGATGTCTCCGGCAAGCCACCCGCAACCATCGAGTGGGAATAATCCCGCCTTGTTCGTTCTGAGTTAGACAAAAAGCCCATGGAAACATGGGCTTTTTTATTCTGGCTTCACTGGCATTGCAGAAGTTCATCGATCAGAAGACAGCGCAACAGCTGTAAGCGCCGCTAAATCGGCCTACTTGCCTTCGTTGTATTGAGTCACTTTTTTTGCAATGGGCTCCAGCGGGACGTTCCATGGCAGCAGGGCTTCGAGCTTTTCCAGGGTATCGGCTGCGCCGATCTGCGCCAGCACATGGTTGATATACGCTGATGGCTCCAGTTCATTGGCTTTGGCTGTCTCCAGCAACGAGTAGCAGGTCGCACTGGCCTTGGCGCCTTGCGCGCTGTCGGCGAACAACCACGCCTTGCGCCCCACGGCGAACGGGCGGATTGCGTTCTCCGCCAGGATATTGCTGATGTGCAGATCACCCCGCTCGCAGTAGCCGACTAGATAGGACCACTGCCCCAGCGTGTATTCCATCGCCTTTCTTGTCAGCGAGCCTTTCATCACCTTGCCGACGTTGTTCTCCAGCCAGGTTTTGAGCTCCGCCAATAGCGGTACGCTACGTGTCTGCCGTGCCTGATAGCGCTCGGCATCACTGTGCTCCTTCTGCTCCCGCTCGATGGCATAGAGCTTACCTATGTACCCCAGGGCCACATCGGCCTTGCTGGCACCGGGCTTGCTCTTGCCCTTCGCAACGGACGGCGCGGCTTGGGTCGCTTCGATGAATTTGCGCCGCGCATGATCCCAGCAGCCAATCCGTGTCAGGCCGCTCTCTTTGCACACCTGGCTATATCCGGAATAACCATCGGCCTGCAGTATGCCGCTAAAGCCGTCCAGCAGACGCACAGGAACGCTTCCGGCGCGCGACGGATCATATTCAAATAGCACAGAGGGGCGGCCCGGTGGACCACCGCGGGTCACCCACATCCATTTGTCCGATTGCGCAGTTTTTCCCTCTTCTTTGAGCACCTGGATCCGCGTCTCGTCGGCTTGCAGGTACGTCGCGTGGTTCTGCTCCTCGCGCAGCAGGTTCATCAATGGCTGGAACACCTCATCCAGCCGGATGATCCAGTGGGCCATGCTGGTGCGGCTCACCTCCTGCCCCAGGCGCTTGAACATCTGCTCCAGACGGTACAGTGGCAGGCCATCGGCATACTTAGAGGTAATGATGTAGCCCAGCAATGACGGCGTGGCGATACATTTGCCCAGCGGGTGTACGGGGCGGTTGGCCGCGAGGATCACCTCTTCGCCATCACGCTCGAACACCGCCTTCTCTTGCCAGATCTCCAGCACCTTGAGTTGAGCCGGAATGAACTGCAACTCCTCTTTGACCTTGGTAAAGAACACCTTGCTGGCCCCGGCTTTCTGCTCATCGCTGAGGGTAAGTTCGATGCGCTCGCGCAGCAGTGAGGCCGAGAAGCCACGTTGGCGGCGCGTCTTGGCTTTGGGCTCGGGGGTTTGTGGCAGGTCATCGGGTAACTGGGCCAGCAGGGCGTCGATGTCCGCTTCCAGCTCTGCCTCATCAAAGAGCTGGAGCTGATGGAGTTTCTCGCTGCTGGCGGCAAAGCGCTGGATCCTGCGCAGACGCAGCAGCTCTTCGAGTAACAGGATATGGGCGTCACGCCGCTGGATAGCCTCTTCTTTGGATTGAAGAGCTTCGTCTTTTAACGCCAACTGTTGCTGAAAACCCGCAATAACAGCCAACAACTCAGAGGCGCCAAGGCCGCTGAGATCAGGTGATGGGGTGAGGTTATTTGGCGTCGTTTTCATGAGGAAATTATAACAAAAACAAGGCGGTAAAGCACGAGCTTGGTGGTATTAAAGCGTCTCGTAATGCAGTGTTTTATGGCCCTGCATCAAGGAGATATCGTAGCCATCGAGCAACCAGTTGATCTGCTCGGAAGAGAGGGAGAGTAGCTCATCGGCAGGCGATGGCCACTTGAATTTCTCCTCAGCCAGGGCCTTGTAATAGAGCACAAAGCCGTTGTCCTCCCACATCAGACACTTGATCTTGTTGCGGCGGCGATTGGTAAAGGCATAGAGGGCACCGGTGAACGGGTTGTGCCCCAGTTGCTGCTCGACCAGCGCCGCCAGACCATGGGCCTGTTTACGAAAATCGATAGGCGCCCGATAGAGGTAGATCTGCGGCATGGTTAAAGCCGGACGCAAGTAACGAGGGCGCATTACAACTGCCTCATGATAGCGCCGAGCAAATCGATATTGCCCAGATGTAACCCGGAGAGGGTGATCCCGTTAGGTAAGGTGAGCGTCAAGCCGACTTCGGTCGCGACAGGAGCAGGCATGGTGACTCTGGCAAAGCCGGGAAGAGAGTCCGGGGCCGCAGGCTGTTCGAGCTTTTTGCGCCAGTAAGCAAACTGGTGATAGACCAGTGCCTGGCTTTTGCAAAAGGCGTGGCCGGAGAGGCCGGAGTCAAGCCAGGCAGAGATCTGCTGCTGCCAAAAATCAGCACGTTCTTGAGTGGTCATAGTGGAAATCCAACGAAGAGGTAATGGATTTCAAGTGTGACGAGCTGATTTTGGGAAAAACAGATGCCGATTCAAGGGCGCTTACTGTTTGAATTTGGACTGGAAAGAACTTCTTATATAAAATCACTCTCCAGTTACATTGATGGATTAGGCCTTGATGTGATGTAGTTTGGAATATCGTTCTGTGTACAGAACCTTAAGCCCCCAGCAAAAACAAAGGAGGCTTTCGCCTCCTTCGATTTTTCTAAGCTAATCCGACGGGGTTATTTCAGACCGGCCGCATCGCGCAGCAGTTCGGCCTTGTCGGTCTTCTCCCATGGGAACTCTTCGCGACCGAAGTGACCGTAGGCGGCGGTGGCCTGGTAGATCGGGCGCTTCAGATCCAGCATTTCGATGAGGCCGTAAGGGCGCAGATCGAAGAACTGACGGACCAGCTTGATGAGATGACTCTCGTCCAGCTTGCCGGTGCCGAAGGTTTCGACGCTGATGGAGGTCGGCTCGGCCACGCCGATGGCGTAGGAGACCTGGATTTCACAGCGATCGGCCAGACCCGCAGCGACGATATTCTTGGCGACATAACGGGCGGCGTAGGCGGCGGAGCGATCCACCTTGGACGGATCCTTACCGGAGAAGGCACCGCCACCGTGACGGGCCATGCCGCCGTAGGTATCAACGATGATCTTGCGACCGGTCAGACCGCAATCGCCCATGGGGCCGCCGATAACGAAACGGCCGGTCGGGTTGATGAAGTATTTGGTGTTGTGGTTCAGCCACTCTTTGGGCAGTACCGGCTTGATGATCTCTTCCTGCACGGCTTCGACCAGCTCATCGTGCTCGATATCTTCTCGGTGCTGGGTGGAGAGCACTACGGCATCGATACCCTGGATCTTGCCGTTGCTGTCGTAGGCAAAGGTGATCTGGCTCTTGGCATCCGGACGCAGCCAGGGCAACACGCCGCTCTTGCGCACCTCGGACTGGCGCTTGACCAGCAGGTGGGCATAGGTGATAGGAGCGGGCATCAGCACACCGGTCTCATTGGTGGCATAACCGAACATCAGGCCCTGGTCACCTGCACCCAGCTCTTTGGGGTCTTTACGGTCGACACCGCGGTTGATATCCGGGGATTGTTTGCCGATGGCGCTGAGCACGGCGCAGGAGTTGGCATCGAAGCCCATGTCGGAGTGGACATAGCCGATGTCGCGTACTGTCTGACGCACCAGCTCTTCGATATCGACCCAGGCGGAGGTGGTAATTTCGCCACCGACCAGAACCATACCGGTCTTGACGAAGCTTTCGCAGGCCACACGGGCCATAGGATCCTGCGCCAGGATGGCATCCAGAACTGCATCGGAGATCTGGTCAGCGATCTTGTCGGGATGTCCTTCGGAGACGGATTCGGAGGTAAACAGTCTGGCCATGTTGTTCTCTTCTAAAAATGCTTGCTGGGATCAGCCGTGGTGACGGCGGTGAATAGAAGTATTCACATCTGGACGTCTATTCTATTTTTGCGAGGCGGCTATTGCCAGCAAAAAATGGTGTGCCGCGTCGGAGCTGCCGAGGTTCACTGGTGAAAAGCGCCAGCGGCGTGGCTTGAGCATAGTGAGTCTGCGGCGATAACGCTTGCGCTCCCAGAACAAAAAACGGGCCGAGAGATAGTATTTGCGCCAGTCGGAGGGGTTTGGGACAATAGCCGCCCCAAACTGGCACAGTGCTATGAAGACCCCAGGAGTAATAGATGCCTTCTCGTAAAGAGTTAGCCAATGCCGTCCGTGCATTGAGTATGGATGCCGTGCAAAAAGCCAATTCCGGTCACCCGGGCGCCCCCATGGGCATGGCGGATATCGCCGAGGTATTGTGGCGCGATTACCTCAAACATAACCCGACCAACCCGAAGTGGGCCGACCGCGA
The DNA here is from genome assembly GCF_054780855.1 of Pseudaeromonas pectinilytica. NCBI lineage: Bacteria > Pseudomonadati > Pseudomonadota > Gammaproteobacteria > Aeromonadales > Aeromonadaceae > Pseudaeromonas > Pseudaeromonas pectinilytica. The sequence goes on along the minus strand of NZ_BAAGVN010000010.1, from coordinate 7,113 downwards.
CCGTTTTATTCTCTCCAACGGTCATGGCTCCATGTTGCTCTACTCCTTGCTGCATCTGACTGGTTATGATCTCTCCATCGACGATCTGAAGAACTTCCGTCAACTGCACAGCCGTACCCCGGGTCACCCGGAATATGGCTATGCACCGGGCGTCGAAACCACGACCGGTCCGCTGGGGCAGGGCATCACCAACGGTGTCGGTATGGCGCTGGCCGAGAAGATCCTGGCGGCCCAGTTCAACCGTCCGGACCATACAGTGGTCGATCACCACACCTATGTGTTCATGGGTGACGGTTGCATGATGGAAGGCATCTCCCACGAAGCCTGCTCCCTGGCCGGTACCCTGAAGCTGGGTAAACTGGTCGCCTTCTGGGATGACAACGGCATCTCCATCGATGGTCATGTCGAAGGCTGGTTCACCGATGATACCGCCGCTCGTTTCGAATCCTACGGCTGGCATGTGGTGCGTGGCGTGGATGGTCATGATCCGGAAGCCATCAAGGCGGCCATCGAAGCGGCCCGTGCCGTGAGCGACAAGCCTTCCTTGCTGTGCTGCAAGACCGTCATCGGCTACGGTTCACCGAACAAGGCTGGCTCTCATGACTGCCACGGTTCACCGCTGGGTGCTGCCGAAATCGCCGCCGCCCGTGAATTCCTGGGCTGGAACTTCGAGCCGTTCGATATCCCGGCCGATTACTATGCCCAGTGGGATGCCAAGACCGACGGTCAAGTGGTCGAGCGCGAGTGGAACGAGCGTCTGGCTGCCTACCGTGCCGCCTATCCGGAACTGGCCGCTGAATTCGAGCGCCGTATGGCCGGTGACCTGCCTGCCAATTGGGCGGCCGAATCCGCCAAGTTCATCGCCGATCTGCAAGCCAATCCGGCCAAGATCGCGACCCGTAAGGCCAGCCAGAACGCTCTGGATGCCTTCGGTGCCCTGTTGCCAGAACTGCTGGGTGGCTCTGCCGACCTGGCACCGAGCAACCTGACCATCCACAAGAGCTCCAAGTCCATCACCCCGACCGATGCCTCCGGCAACTATATGCACTACGGCGTCCGTGAGTTTGGTATGTCCGCCATCATGAACGGCGCTACCCTGCACGGTGGTCTGATCCCGTATGGCGCGACCTTCCTGATGTTTATGGAATATGCCCGCAACGCAGTCCGGATGGCGGCGCTGATGAAGCAACGCTCTATCTTCGTCTATACCCACGACTCTATCGGTCTGGGTGAAGATGGCCCGACGCACCAGCCGGTCGAGCAGATTGCGTCCCTGCGTCTGACGCCGAACATGAGCACCTGGCGTCCTTGTGACCAGGTGGAATCGGCGGTGGCCTGGAAGTACGCCATCGAGCGCAAAGATGGCCCGACAGCGCTGATCTTCTCCCGTCAGAATCTGGCGCAGATGGATCGTACTGCCCAGCAACTGGCCGATGTCGCCAAGGGTGGTTATGTCCTGAAAGATGCGGCTGGGACTCCGGATCTGATCCTGATCGCCACCGGCTCTGAAGTAGAGCTAGCCATGGCCGCGGCCACCGAGCTGGAAGCCAAGGGGCGCAAGGTGCGCGTGGTCTCCATTCCGGCCACTGATGTGTTCGATGCCCAGAGCAGCGAGTACAAAGAATCTGTGCTGCCGTCTGCTGTCACCCGTCGTGTGGCGGTGGAAGCCGGTATCGCTGATTACTGGTACAAGTATGTCGGCCTGAACGGCAAGATCGTTGGCATGCGCAGCTTTGGCGAATCGGCTCCAGCCGAGTTGCTGTTCAAGGAGTTCGGCTTCACCGTGGAAAACGTGGTGGCGCAGGCGGAATCCCTGTTCTAAGCAACATTTTTGCTACAAAAACGGGAGCTTGGGCTCCCGTTTTTTTTGCATAAAATCCCATCTTCCTATCGCCTTTGCCGGGCAAGCGAAGTAAACTCTTTGCGCCCGAAGTCACATTCCTGCTGTCTGTGAGCTGTGTAGGAAATCGTTTATGCCGATGTCGCTGACGATCACACTTTCCCCACGACAGTTTTTGACTCCGGCCTGATATGCGTCAAGACGCAGCGGTGGGAACAACGGCTAGAATGCCGCCCTGCCGACCGAGAGACGGCGTTTCTCTCCCCCTCTTTTTACCGTGGTGTCGGCCTGGTGCGGATACGGCGGTTGGCCAGCAAGCCTCGGCGGGATGCCGGTTTGTGATACTCAAGGCCACCCGGGCAAGCCAAAGGCGACTCGGGAAAAACAGGCTCATTGTTTTGTCTGAAAATCCATAGAGGACTGAATATGTCTGTGATCAAAATGACCGACCTGGACCTGGCTGGTAAGCGCGTACTGATTCGTGCCGACCTGAACGTACCTGTGAAGGATGGTAAAGTTACCTCCGACGCTCGCATCGTAGCCACTCTGCCCACCATCAAACTGGCTCTGGAAAAAGGCGCCAAGCTGATGATTACCTCCCACCTGGGTCGTCCGACCGAAGGCGAGTACAACGAAGAGTTCTCTCTGCTGCCGGTAGTCAACTATCTGAAAGACGCTCTGTCCTGCCCGGTTCGTCTGGCCAAGGATTACCTGGATGGCGTTGAAGTCGCCGCTGGTGAGCTGGTTGTGCTGGAAAACTGCCGTTTCAACAAGGGCGAGAAGAAGAACACCGAAGAGCTGGCCAAGAAGTACGCCGCTCTGTGTGACGTTTTCGTTATGGATGCGTTCGGTACTGCTCACCGCGCCGAAGGTTCTACCCACGGTGTCGCTCAATACGCACCGGTTGCCTGTGCTGGCCCCCTGCTGGCTGGCGAACTGGAAGCTCTGGGCAAGGCCATGCTGAAGCCTGAGCGTCCTATGGTTGCCATCGTCGGTGGCTCCAAGGTTTCTACCAAGCTGACCGTTCTGGAATCTCTGTCCAAGATCGCTGACCAACTGGTCGTCGGTGGTGGCATCGCCAACACCTTCATCGCCGCTGCTGGCCACAATGTTGGTAAGTCGCTGTGCGAGCACGACCTGATCGACACCGCCAAGAAGCTGGCTGCTGAAACCAACATCCCGGTGACCACCGATGTTGTTGTGGGTACTGAATTCTCCGAGTCCACTCCTGCCACCATCAAGGCGGTTGAAGATGTGACTGATGGCGACATGATTTTCGACATCGGCCCGGATTCTGCCAAGGCTCTGGCTGACATCATCATGAACGCCAAGACCATTCTGTGGAACGGTCCGGTCGGCGTGTTTGAATTCGACCAGTTCGCTGAAGGCACTAAGGTTATCGCTGAAGCGATCGCTGCCTCTCCAGCCTTCTCTATCGCTGGTGGTGGTGACACCCTGGCCGCTATCGACAAGTTCGGTATCGCTGACAAGGTTTCCTACATCTCCACTGGCGGCGGCGCCTTCCTGGAGTTCGTAGAAGGTAAGGTTCTGCCAGCGGTAGCTATCCTGGAAGAACGCGCTAAGGCCTAAGCCTTGCTGCAAACGGGAGGTCTCGACCTCCCGTTTGTTCGTCCTCAGGGACGAGACCACAATATTTGCAACTCTTTCGGTGCTCTGCTCCCAGATGCCGAAAACTCGATAGGACCATAGATATGTCTAAGATCTTCGATTTTGTTAAACCGGGTGTGATCACTGGCGACGACGTTCAAAAAGTTTTCGAAATTGCCAAGGCTAATCAGTTTGCTCTGCCAGCGGTTAACGTTGTGAGCTCTGACTCCATCAACGCCGTTCTGGAAGCTGCTGCTACCGCTAAGGCTCCGGTTGTTGTTCAGTTCTCTAACGGTGGCGCTGCATTCATGGCCGGTAAGGGTCTGAAGCTGGAAGGTCAACAAGCCGCTATCCTGGGTGCCATCTCTGGTGCCAAGCACGTTCACGCCGTTGCCGAATACTACGGTGTTCCGGTGATCCTGCACACCGACCACGCTGCCAAGAAGCTGCTGCCGTGGATTGACGGTCTGCTGGATGCGGGCGAAAAGCATTTTGCTGAAACTGGCAAGCCGCTGTTCTCCTCCCACATGCTGGACCTGTCTGAAGAGTCTCTGGAAGAGAACATCGACATCTGCTGCAAGTACCTGACTCGCATGGCGAAGATGGGTATGACCCTGGAGCTCGAACTGGGCTGCACCGGTGGCGAAGAAGATGGCGTGGACAACAGCCACATGGACCAATCTGCGCTGTACACCCAGCCGGAAGATGTCGCTTACGCTTACGAGCGTCTGCTGAAGATCAGCCCACGTTTCACCATCGCGGCTTCCTTCGGTAACGTACACGGCGTGTACAAGCCAGGTAACGTCAAGCTGACTCCGTCCATCCTCGACGCTTCCCAGAAGTTTGTTTCCGAGAAGTACGGTGTTCCGGCCAAGACTCTGAACTTCGTATTCCACGGTGGCTCAGGCTCTACCGCTCAGGAAATCAAGGATTCTGTCAGCTACGGCGTGGTGAAGATGAACATCGACACCGACACCCAGTGGGCAACTTGGGAAGGTCTGCTGAACTACTACAAGGCTAACGAAGGTTACCTGCAGGGTCAGCTGGGCAACCCAGAAGGTGCCGACAAACCGAACAAGAAATACTACGATCCACGCGTATGGCTGCGTAAGGGCCAAGAGTCCATGATCGCCCGTCTGCAACTGGCGTTCAAAGAGCTGAACGCGATCGACGTACTGTAAGTCTGACCTCTGCTCACGCAGCTTAGACTTTGAAAACACCGGCCTCTGGCCGGTGTTTTTTTATCTGCGCAATGAGTGAATAAAAGTAAGTATATGAAATCAAAGGCTTTCGTTTAGTTCAAAAAAGAATCACAAATGTAAAAATAAGAAAGATTTGGTCTATAAGCGCTGCCGGATGTTCGAATTTACGCAGCAGATTTAACGCTTCAGTACCATTAACATCTACGGTGGCATTTTTTTATTACCGTAAGTTATCGGGGCGTCTATGAAACAATTCTCCAGTGCTCGTGAAGTTGTTGTAACTGCATTGAACAGCAAGGCTTTTATCGTCGCAGAGGATGGAACTCTGCAGCCATTGGCTGTCGGGCAACACATTCCGGCTGGAGTCATGGTTCAGGTCGAGGGCGATGGAGCCTTGCGTACCGAGCCTGTACCCCCGAAACCGGTGGAGCGTGCCGACGATGCCGATACCCAGGTCGTTGCCGCTAACGCTCAACCGTCCGGGCTTTCCGATATTGAAAAGCTGCAACAATCGATCCTTGAAGGGCTCGACCCGACGCAGAAGCTGGAGGCTACGGCCGCAGGTGGTGCGGCGGCAACCGCCGCCGGTGACGCCTCCGGCTCAGGTAATGGCGGTTATGTCGAGATCGCACGAACATCCGACTCAACCCTGGCGACCGCCGGTTTTGATACTACCTATACCGCAACCACTACGGCGACCACGGTATCGCAACCTGCCAGCACTACAACTACCGATAATGCCACTGCCGCCAATAATGCCCCGACCAGCACTGATCTGAGTCTGAACACCGATGAAGATACCCCGGTCAATGGCAGCATCATCGCCACCGATCTGGATGGCGATAGCCTGAGCTACGCCCTGGGCACGAACCCGGCCAATGGCAGCGTGACGCTAAATGCCGATGGCACCTTCACCTACACGCCGGCCAGCAACTTCAATGGCAGCGACAACTTCAGTGTGACAATCAGCGACGGCAAGGGCGGCAGCACGACCAGCACCGTGACCATTGGTGTGGCGCCGCAGAACGATGCGCCGACCAGCAGCAACGTCAGCCTGAACACCAATGAAGACACGCCGGTCACTGGCAGCATCATCGCCACCGATCTGGATGGTGACAGCCTCAGCTACAGCCTGAATGGTGCTCCGGCCAATGGCAGCGTAACGCTAAATGCCGACGGCACCTTCACCTACACCCCAGCCAATAACTTCAATGGCAGCGACAGCTTCACGGTGACCATCAGTGACGGCAAGAATGGTGGCAGCACCACCAGTACCGTGACCATCGGGGTGGCACCGCAGAACGATGCGCCGACCAGCAGCAACGTCAGCCTGAACACCAATGAAGACATCCCGGTCAATGGCAGCATCATCGCCACCGATCTGGACGGCGATAGCCTGAGCTACACAGTCGGCAGCAACCCGGCCAATGGCAGCGTGACGCTGAATACCGATGGCACTTTCACCTACACCCCTGCCAATAACTTCAATGGTAGCGACAGCTTCAGCGTCACCATCAGCGACGGCAAGGGCGGCACCACGACCAGTACCGTGACCATCGGGGTGGCACCGCAGAACGATGCGCCGACCAGCAGCAATGTCAGCCTGAACACCGACGAAGAGACCCCGGTCAATGGCAGCATCATCGCCACCGATCTGGATGGCGATAGCCTGAGCTACACAGTCGGCAGTAACCCGGCCAATGGCAGCGTGACGCTAAATGCCGATGGCACTTTCACCTATACGCCGGCCAATAACTTCAATGGCAGTGACAGCTTTAGCGTCACCATCAGCGACGGCCAGGGCGGCAGCACGACCAGCACCGTGACCATTGGTGTGGCGCCGCAGAACGATGCGCCGACCAGCAGCAACGTCAGCCTGAACACCAATGAAGAGACCCCGGTCAATGGCAGCATCATCGCTACCGACCTGGATGGTGATAGCCTGAACTACACAGTTGGCAGCAACCCGGCCAATGGCAGCGTGACGCTGAATGCCGACGGCACTTTCACCTATACCCCAGCCAGCAATTTCAATGGCAGCGACAGCTTTAGCGTCACCATCAGCGACGGCAAGGGCGGCACCACGACCAGTACGGTCAGTATTGGTGTCGCGCCGGTCAACGATGCCCCGACCAGCACCGATCTGAGCCTGAACACCGACGAAGATACCCCGGTCAATGGCAGCATCATCGCCACCGATCTGGACGGCGATAGCCTGAACTACACAGTTGGCAGCAACCCGGCCAATGGCAGCGTGACGCTAAATGCCGATGGCACCTTCACCTATACCCCGGCCAAAGATTTCAATGGCAGTGACAGCTTTAGCGTCACCGTCAGCGACGGCAAGGGCGGCGGCACCACCAGTACCGTGACCATTGGCGTGGCACCGCAGAACGATGCGCCGACCAGCAGCAACGTCAGCCTGAACACCGACGAAGAGACCCCGGTCAATGGCAGCATCAT
>NZ_BAAGVN010000009.1:0-12500 GCF_054780855.1 Pseudaeromonas pectinilytica | reverse complement strand
CAGAAGTGAAACGCTGTAGCGCCGATGGTAGTGTGGCATTCGCCATGCGAGAGTAGGACACTGCCAGGCACCCAATTAGGTCGACAGACCCGCATGCGAGAGTAGGACGCTANCGAACACAGAAGTGAAACGCTGTAGCGCCGATGGTAGTGTGGCATTCGCCATGCGAGAGTAGGACACTGCCAGGCACCCAATTTTGTCGAAAGACCCGCATGCGAGAGTAGGAAATTATTTCGCAGGCAAACAATTTAGATATACGGTCAGACCGGATATCGCACGAGATACGTGCTGATATGGCTCAGTTGGTAGAGCGCACCCTTGGTAAGGGTGAGGTCCCCAGTTCGACTCTGGGTATCAGCACCACGATAAAGAAAACCCCGCTTCGGCGGGGTTTTTGCTTTGGTCTTTTTCAATGAATCGTTGGTATGCATGTCATCCGGACGATGCTATGAACCGATGTGGAACTCATCTGTGCGGAGTAGTGTTTCATAGTTGCCAAGCATGGGCTCCTGATTAAGATAGCGTCGCAGCATATCTTGCGCGGCAAAAGCGATGATGCCCTGGCGCAGGCTAGGATTCTGAATTCCCACCTTCAATGTCTGTGCCGCTCCGGTTTTACCATTCCATAAGGCAATCGAAATTCCATGCTCAGTTTCAGATCCAATCGCCATGGTAAGTTCTTGATTGTTATTGATCTGCCTCAACAGTAATTCGGCTCCGCCAGGTAACCAGCCCAGATGACCAATCAACTGGGGAATGGCAGGGGCGAGGGAATGCAACACCAGGCCTGCAGATCCAGATTCATAGATGTGTAGCTCCTGCCCAGCCAGCTTGTCGGCTAGCTCGCTAGGAAGATCCAGTTCATCTCGTGCCACCAAAAAAGGTGTAATGACGGCAAGTAACTGTGCCTCTGCGGTTGCGAAATCGGTCTGTTCGGCCTGCTGGCTGATCAATTTGAGCTCAATAATCGGCATGGACGAGCGGTAGCCTAGATCGATGTGCTCTGGCCAGGTTTGGGTATCCAGTCGATCACTGAGTGAGGACTCGGAGACACCAAAGGTGAAATAGCGGCGAACTTCAGTCGTGCCAGCGGCAAAATGGGTGCCTAGATCCGGCAATATTTGCTCATCGACCATTTGTTTGAATTCTGATGGCACTCCCGGAGTGAAATAGCAGCGTGCCCTGCCGATGCGCAGATGAAAACCGCAGGCGGTCCCAATCGGGTTCGGAATAAGAGTGGCGCCAGCGGGTAGCATGGCCTGTTTACGATTGCTCTCCGGCATGTCGCGCCCGCGCGAGCTGTAACGTTCAATGAGCAATTGCAGCCATTCGTCGCGGAGCTCGAGCTCCACGTCTGCAGCTAACGCAGCGGCTTCCGTAGTTTTATCATCCGAGGTTGGACCTAGTCCGCCATTCACAATCAGGATGTCAGCGACCCGTCCTCGCTCCTGTAGGATGTCGACTAGGTCATCCATCCGATCGCCAACCGTTTGTCGACGACGCACTTGCCAGCCGTGATCGAGTAATCGCTGGCATAGCCAGGCGGAGTTGGTATCTACGGTAAAGCCGGTGAGGACTTCATCACCGGTTGAAATAATTTCAATGATCATAGGTTACAAGATCCTCATGCAATCCATAGTGGCCTACTGGCTAGGCCATATGGTGGAAGGATGAGGGTATGTAATCTTGTGCCGGCTGGGAAGTGATTAATCGGTGGGGAGCCTAGTCTTTGTTTAGGCTCGGGTGGGAACATTGCTATGGTCGAAGTAAAAGCTAATCCGGGTTCGCGGATTCAGGTACTCAAACACCGGTGCCGGTAGGCGAGTCGGAGATATCACCTTGCCGATGGTCAGACCCACATCTTCCAAGTCGATGATCGGAGCCTCCTGGCGGGGAATAGCCGGGTCATAGATCAGCACGCTGGGAAACAGTAACCGCTTCGGATTGACCGACATGACCAGACCAACCTGACCATTGGAAAGCTGTACCACGCTGCCGGGTGGGTAGATGCCCAGTTGCTTGACCAGCAGGCCGATGTAATCCTTGTTGAGCTGTTTGGTGCGGTTCTTGAACAAGAACGACAGCACCACATGGGGAACCTTGGCCTTGCTCTGATCTTGGGGATGACAGAGCTCATCATATTCATCGACCACGCTGACCATCTGGGTCAGTTTATCCAGTTGTTCAGCCTTGAGGCCCTCGGGGAAGCCGGAGCCATCCAGCCGCTCATGATGATGCAGTACGACTTTCTTGGCGGTGTCGGGGCAGTCTTTGGTTAAATCAAGCAGCTCGTGACCATACCGAGTGTGCTGCTTTAACAGATTCAGTTCCGGCCGCGTCAGGGGTTCAGTCTTTCGCAGGATCTGGGTTGGAATGCGCAGCATACCGATGTCGTGGACCAGGGCGGCGAAACCGACTTGCTTCATCTCTTCTTCGGTAAAGCCGGCCTCTTTGGCCAGCAGCATGCTGAGGATGGAGACGTTGAGCGAGTGATAGTAGATGCTCTCGCCTTCTGGTGACTCCGACATCAGGTGCAGCACCATTTCATCGGTGCTGAGAAGCTGGGCAACAATGCCATCGACCAGTTCTTGTGCTTCCTTGATGGCCGTCAGTGGCCGAGTCTGCAGCTTGTTCATCAGATTGCGCAGCTGGCTGAGCGAGCGCTCAAAGGCTTTTTCGCTGCGTTGCAGATTGCGGCGGTACAGTTTGAGTTGCTCGATGCGTCGCTCTTTCTCGGCGGCTAAAGCTGCCTCGATGTCGTCCAGTGTACTTTCAGCCGTGGTTTCATTGGCTGGGGTCTCTATTTCCTGGACAGGTTTGGGTGGCATGGACGATTTGTCAGGAAACATGATGACTTGCTTCAAACCTAGCCGACGGATGAGATCAATCTCCTCCCGGCTTTTTATGGCGAAGCTGGAAAACAGAAAGGGGTGATCCTTCCAGTTGAGCGGGAGTTTGACGTAGTTACCGATCTGTAGTCGGTCGACAGAAATTTTTATACCAGTCATCTAGTTAGAGTACACATAAAACCAGCGCCTATGCCAGGCAAAGGCGTCGATGAGTCAGGAGTGCATTCTATCGATCTTGTCTCAAAATAGCTAAGAGGTGACAGCGTGCTATCGATTGGTGTAGATTTCTGGATGTCCAGACGTTTTTACTGATGTAGTACAGGAAGTGCACCATGCCTATCAAGATCCCTGACCGTTTGCCAGCCGCTGACGTGCTCGGCGCTGAGAACATCTTCGTCATGACTGAGAGTCGTGCCCTTCACCAGGATATTCGTCCATTACGGGTCCTGCTGTTGAATCTGATGCCGAAGAAGATCGAGACCGAGATCCAGCTGATGCGCATGTTGTCGAATTCGCCATTGCAAGTGCATGTCGATCTGTTGCGCATCGATGATCGCGAATCCAAGAACACTCCCAAGTCACATCTGGATACCTTTTATCACGACTTTGCTCAGGTAAAACATAATCGCTATGACGGCCTGATTATCACGGGCGCCCCCCTGGGGCTGACTCAATTTTCTGATGTGGTGTACTGGGATACCCTGGTCGAAATCATCGAATGGTCGCGTCAGCATGTCACCTCAACCCTATTTCTCTGCTGGGCGGCCCAAGCGGCGCTGAAGGTGATTTACGGTTTGGAGAAACAGACCCGTGAGGTGAAGCTCTCTGGTGTCTATGAGCACTGTCGGTTGGTCGCGCACGATCCGCTGGTGCGGGGATTTGATGATCATTTCCTGGCACCGCATTCGCGCTATGCCAATTTTGATGGCGACTTCATTCGTCAGCATACCGATTTGCAGGTCTTTGCCGAGTCCGAAGAGGCGGGGGTTTATCTGGCGGTGAGCCCAGATTGCCGTCAGGTCTATGTGACTGGACACCCGGAATATGATGCCGATACGCTGCATCAGGAGTTTGTGCGGGATACCGGAGCTGGAATTGATCCGCAGTTACCGAAGAATTATTACCGCAATGACGACCCGAATCAGCCGCCGCGAGCGACCTGGCGCAGCCATGGACACTTGCTGTTTGCCAACTGGTTGAACTATTACGTGTACCAGAATACGCCGTTTGATCTGAGCAATTTACCGTGAATGGCTGCTGAGTCACTCACCCTGCCAGCCATACCGGTTCAAGTCGATCGGAGATGCCGGGTGACAGGGGATCCCTTCTTGCTGCAGGCGTCCCTGTTGTCGCTGGTAGTCTTGGTCCCGTAACGAGATGGTTCCAAACCGATTGACCACCCGATGCCAGGGTAAGCGTGTATCCTCAGGCAGTCGACACAGAATGCCGCCGACTTGACGAGCGGCACGGGGGGAACCCGCCAGGCGAGCGACTGTGCCATAGGTCGCGACCCGGCCATAAGGAATAGCCGCTATCACCTGATAGACGCGCTGGGTAAAATTGGTTGTGATCTCTTCCTGTCTGGGAGGAGTGATGACAGACGAGTCGAGCATGGCGTGGGCCCTACAGTTTTTTGCCATACTGCCAGCCCCTCCGGTACTCGTCCAGTCAACAGCCGGATGATGATTTCGCCTTTGGGGGCTCTTGCCCGCAAGGGCCCAAGTAGTAATGAGGACAAGCCAGTGGCAGAACATGTGCAAGGAATGCCGATCCAATCCCGACTCACCGAATGTCTGCAGGAACGTATCCTGCTGATTGATGGGGGCATGGGGACCATGATCCAGAGCTACGGGCTGAAGGAAGCAGATTATCGTGGTGAGCGTTTTGCCGCCTGGCCCAGCGATCTGAAGGGCAACAACGATCTGCTGGTGCTCTCCAAGCCCCAGGTGATCCGCGAGATCCACGAGGCCTATCTGGCTGCCGGTGCCGATATTCTCGAAACCAACAGCTTCAACGCCACCCGCATTGCGATGGCAGATTACCAGATGGAAGATCTCAGTGCCGAGATCAATCGCGAAGCGGCACGGCTGGCGCGCCAGGTGGCTGACGAATGGACGACCAAGGATCCGAGCAAGCCGCGCTTTGTCGCCGGGATCCTCGGCCCCACCAACCGTACCTGCTCCATCTCGCCGGATGTCAACGATCCTGGTGCCCGGAACGTCACCTATGACGAACTGGTCGCCGCCTATACCGAATCGACGCTGGCCCTCATTGAGGGTGGGGCTCATCTCATCATGATCGAGACCATCTTCGATACCCTGAATGCCAAGGCAGCGGTGTTTGCGGTAGAGGGCGTCTTCGATTCGTTGGGCTATCGGTTGCCGGTGATGATTTCCGGCACCATTACCGATGCCTCGGGTCGTACCCTGTCGGGGCAGACGACCGAAGCCTTCTATAACTCGCTGCGCCACGCCCGCCCGCTGTCGTTTGGTCTCAACTGTGCGTTGGGGCCTAAAGAGCTGCGGCAGTATGTGGAAGAGTTGGCGCGTATCAGCGAAACCTATGTTTCGGTGCACCCGAATGCTGGCCTGCCCAATGCCTTTGGCGGCTACGATCTGGAAGCTGACGAGATGGCGGATCATATCCGCGAGTGGGCCCAGTCCGGATTCCTGAATCTGGTCGGCGGTTGCTGCGGCACCACACCCGCTCATATCGCCGCCATGGCCAAGGCGGTGGCGGGCTGTAAGCCGCGGGCACTGCCGGATCTGCCGGTGGCTTGCCGTCTGGCGGGACTGGAGCCGGTGACCATCAGCGCCGATTCCATGTTCGTCAACGTCGGCGAACGCACCAACGTTACCGGATCGGCCAAGTTCAAGCGTCTGATCCGCGAAGAGAATTACGATGAGGCGCTGGATATCGCCCGTCAGCAGGTGGAAAGCGGCGCGCAGATCATCGACATCAATATGGATGAGGGGATGCTGGATGCCGAGGCCTGTATGGTGCGCTTCCTCAATCTCATTGCCACTGAGCCGGATATCTGCAAGGTGCCCATCATGGTCGACTCTTCCAAATGGGAAGTGATCGAAGCGGGCCTGAAGTGTATTCAAGGCAAACCGGTGGTCAACTCCATCTCCATGAAGGAGGGGGTCGACAAGTTTATCGCCCAGGCCAAACTGGTACGCCGCTATGGCGCGGCTGTCATCGTCATGGCGTTCGACGAGCAAGGTCAAGCCGATACCCGGGCGCGCAAGTTCGAGATCTGCCAGCGCGCCTATCGCATCCTGGTGGATGAGGTGGGCTTCCCGCCGGAAGACATCATCTTCGATCCCAACATCTTCGCCGTGGCGACGGGGATCGATGAGCACAACAACTATGCCATGGATTTCATCGAGGCGGTCAAGGACATCAAGCAGAACCTGCCCCATGCCATGATCTCCGGCGGTGTCTCCAACGTGTCGTTTTCGTTCCGTGGCAACGAGCCGGTGCGGGAGGCGATCCACTCGGTGTTCCTCTACTACGCCATCAAAAACGGCATGGATATGGGCATCGTCAACGCGGGTCAATTGGCCATCTACGAAGACATCCCCGCCGAGCTGAAGGCGGCGGTCGAGGATGTGGTGCGCAACACCCATGCTGGGGCCACCGAGGCGCTGCTGGCGATTGCCGAGAAGTATCGCGGTGGCGCCCAGCAGGTGGCGGATCCGCGGGATCAGGAGTGGCGCAGCTGGCCTGTGGCCAAGCGGCTGGAGCATGCGCTGGTCAAGGGCATCACCGATTTTATCGACGAGGACACCGAAGAGGCCCGTCAGGAGGCGACCCGACCCATTGAGGTGATCGAGGGGCCGCTGATGGCGGGTATGAACGTGGTCGGCGATCTGTTCGGCGCGGGGAAGATGTTCCTGCCCCAGGTCGTGAAGTCCGCCCGGGTGATGAAGCGCGCCGTAGCTTATCTGCAGCCCTATATCGAGGCCGAGAAATCCGGCAGCAGCAGCAACGGCAAGATCGTCATGGCCACGGTGAAGGGCGATGTCCATGACATCGGCAAGAATATCGTCGGCGTGGTGCTGCAGTGCAACAACTTCGAGATCATCGATCTGGGGGTCATGGTCTCCTGCGAGAAGATCTTGCAGACCGCCCGTGAGGTGAACGCCGACATGATTGGCCTCTCGGGGCTCATTACTCCCTCCCTGGACGAGATGGTGCATGTCGCCAAGGAGATGCAGCGTCAGGGCTTCACCATACCGCTGCTGATTGGCGGGGCGACCACTTCCAAGGCGCATACCGCGGTCAAGATCGAGCAGAATTACCAAGAGCCGGTGGTGTATGTCTCCAACGCCAGTCGTGCGGTAGGCGTGGCCCAGAGCCTGCTCTCCGCCGAACTCAAACCGGCTTTCGCGGCCCGTTTGGCCAAGGAGTACGACGCCGCCCGCGAGCAGCACAGCCGCAAGCAGCCACGCACCAAGGCGGTATCGCTGGCAGAGGCACGAGCTAACGCCTGGTCTTGCGATTGGGCTAGCTACCAGCCGCCCAAACCAGTCAAGCCGGGCATCCATGTGCTGCGCAACGTGCCGATTGAAACGCTGCGCCGCTACATCGACTGGACCCCCTTCTTCCTCAGTTGGGAGCTGGCAGGCAAGTATCCGCGCATCCTGGAGGATGAGGTGGTCGGTGAGGAAGCCAAACGCCTGTTTGCAGATGCCCAGGCCATGCTGGATCGGTTGAGTGGCAGCGGTGAAGTGGAAGTAACGGGCATGCTGGGGCTGTTCCCGGCCAATAGCATCGGCGATGACATTGAGGTCTATACCGACGAGAGCCGCACTCAGGTCAAGACAGTACTGCGCGGATTGCGGCAGCAGACGGACAAGGCTAGCCAGGCGCGGGATGGCAATATCTTCCCCAATTACTGCCTCTCCGATTATGTCGCCCCCAAGGCCAGTGGCGTCGCCGACTGGGTCGGAGCCTTCGCGGTGAGTGGTGGCTTTGGCGAGTCGGGGCTCGCGGAAGGGTTCAAGGCGGCGGGGGATGACTATAACGCCATTCTGGTACAAGCCGTGTGTGACCGTTTGGCAGAGGCCTTTGCCGAATACCTGCACGAGCAGGTACGCACGGATTATTGGGGCTATGCACCGGATGAGGCGCTCTCGAACGAGGATCTGATCCGCGAGAACTACCAGGGTATTCGTCCGGCGCCAGGTTATCCGGCCTGCCCCGAGCACACCGAGAAGGGCACCCTCTGGCAGCTGTTGGGGGTGGAAGAAGCCATCGGCATGCAGCTGACCGAATCCTATGCCATGTGGCCTGCGGCGGCGGTCTCCGGTTGGTACTTCAGTCATCCGGATGCCAAATACTTTGCGGTGGCGGGGCTCCAGCCTGATCAAGTGAAGGATTATGCCGAACGTAAGGGCATGACCCTTGAAGAGGCCGAGCGTTGGCTGGGCCCGAATCTGGGCTACCAGACTGAGTAACAGCGCGCGATCCGACGCAGGGCACCGAGAGGTGCCCTGCGTCGTGATGGGGAAACGGCAAACAAGCGGCACAGTCACAGCAGACGTTGCCGCCGCGTGGCACAATGGTGCAATGAGCTGGATGTGGGGATTGAAGAGGAATGGGGATGCGAGCAGTAATGGGTGCCGTGGCGTTGGCCGCTATGATATGGGCTGGCGTGGCGGCTTCGTCCGGTGAAGATGCGCAAGGGCGCGCCTATCAGCAGTTGCTGACTCAGTTTATGACGTTGTCGCAGAGTGAATCGCCATTGGCCTATATCCGGCTGGTGGCGGAACCCGTGGTTCAGGATCCCAGCGACAAGAATTTCACCGATCTGGTCGCCGTGCTCAAGCCCCATGTGCAGCAAGAGCCGCGGGCCGCTCTGCTCTATGCGGCATTGCTCAGCGCCCAGGCTCACAAGCCGCTGCTTCGTACCCAGAGTGATAGCGGGGAAATATCGCCCCAGCAGATCAGCCTGTGGCGGGCGCTGGACAAGGATCCCATGATGCAGCAGGCCAATGCCTTGTTGACCGGGCAGTGCCAGCAGCAGAACCTGCAAGCCTGCATGGCCTGGTTCTTCCAACTAGTGGATCTGGGCACCCCGATCATGATGGCAGGATCGGAAACAGAACAGCAGCAACTGCTGGCCTCGCTGGTTGCGCCGGAGAACGAGGTGCGGCGGGTGGCGATCATGAACTATGCCCAGCAGCCTTCGCCGGCGTTGGCCAGTCTGATCGCCAGTTTGTATAGCAAAGGGTTGGCCCCCATCCCGCCTGAACAGGCTGCGGGATTGGGCTTCGTGCGGGATGCCGAGAAGGCGGCGCAGTGGCAGCAGAAGGCGCAGCCCTGAGGGGACATTGTGTGGACCTCCGGCAGCCATCGCTTGCTGTGACGGGGAGCCAGCGCGGATAATAGGGCCTCGGCATCACGCCGGGGCTTTGTTTTTTGTGGCTCATATCCGGCATTTCGCGATGGCGTGCGTTGTCATTCATGAGTTGGGCGTAACAGAGGGATCTTGATGGTTACCATGCAGGATGTGGCCGAAAAGGCTGGCGTCTCCAAATCCACCGTCTCGCGGGTGCTCAGTGGCAAGGTGTTGCTGAGTCAGGCCACCCGGGATCGCGTCAATGCGGCGATTGCCGAATTGGGATTTCGCCCGAACACCTTGGCCCAGGCTTTGGCCAATCAAACCTCCAATACTTTGGGCCTGGTGGTCTCGAATTTTGAAGGCCCCTATTTTGGCCGCCTGCTCAAGACCATGGCCCAGCAAGCGGAGCTGGCGGGTAAACAATTGATGGTCACCGATGGCCACGATGATCCGCTCCGGGAGCGGGCGGCCGTCGAGCTGCTGGTGGACCGCTGCTGTGATGCCATCATCCTCTACAGTCGCTATATGCCGGAGGCGGATCTGGTGCAGCTGGTCGAGACGCTGCCGGTGCCACTGATGGTGATGAATCGCCCGGTACCCGGGTATCCGGAGCGGGCCGTGGTGTTCGATCAGACCGGCAGTGTGACGGCCGCCATGGCGTACCTGTTGGCGCAGGGCCATAGACACATCGCTTGCATCAGTGGTCCGCAACGAACACTGACGGCCCGCGCGCGGCTAACGGCTTGGCGGCAAGCTCTGTGTGCGGCGGGTATCGATGCCCCGGAGAGCTGGCTGGTTGAAGGCGATAATCTGGTGGAGGGGGGCTATCGTGCCTGTCAGCAGTTACTGGCGCGAGGTATCGACTTCACGGCGCTGTTTGCCAGCAACGATGATATGGCCATCGGCGCCTTGCGCGCCTTGCGCGAGGCGGGGATCCAGGTCCCGGCACAGGTGTCGTTGTTTGGCTTCGATGATGAACCGGCGGCGGCTTACCTCTCTCCAGCCTTGAGTACCGTCCATGTCCCGATTGAGCAGATGAGCGAGCTGGCGGTTCATCAGGCTCTGCGTCTGGCGTCCGGTGTGCCGGTGGAAGGCCTGCCGCCGTTTTGTGGCCAGTTGCGGCTGCGGGAATCTTGCCAACAGGTCCAGGGTTAGCCGATGAAGGCACTAGCGGGTGATGCCGAGGTGTGGCTGGAGCAGCAGCTTGGTCATTTGCAAACGAGGTCGCCTCTGCTGGGGCGCGGTTATCAATTGCGGCTGGCGACTCTTGCCGATCGGGATGCGATCCTGCTCCTGGAGCGTTACTGTTTCTCGCCCTGGTTGGCGTTTGGTCGTCGCCATTGGCAGGAGCAGTTGCGGCGTCAGAGTCGCCGCGTCTGGTTGATCCTGGATGGCGAGCAGGTGCTGGCCTATATGGCGTTGCTCCCGCACCGGGGTTGGCACCAGGTGTCGCTCACGGCACTGGCGGTGCACTGGCAGCATCGCGGCCAGGGTCTGGGCACACTCTTGCTGTCAGTCGCCGAGCTGGAGGCTCGGGCCCATGACTTACCGCGCTTGCGCCTGGAAGTGGATTGCGACAATCAGGGCGCCCTCGATCTCTATCAGCGTCACGGATATGTCGCACTTCGCACCATCCCTGACTATTATGGCGTGGGCCGACCGGGTATCCGCTTGGAGAAACGGTTGCCAGAGAGTGCGTGAATCATAAGCGGCTCATGTATCTTCGAGAGGATGGCGCTGTGGCGCCCCAATACGAGAATTCAGCAATGTTGAAAAATCTGCGTGCGATGACGTTCTGGAGCTGCTCCATGTTATTGGCTCTGCCATGCGGAGCGGCGACTGCAGCCAAGGCTCCGGATCTGGCCTCGCAACTGGCCACCATGGATAAAGCAGCGACCGCCTCGCTGGATAGCTGGGTCTATACCGTCGAAGGGTTGGATGTGACCGCCTGGCTGGATACCACTCCGGTGATCATCAAGGTACCGATCCTCAATGAGAAGCACGAATGGCAAGGCGATAGCCGTTATTACTTCAAGCAGGGCAAACTGTTTGCGGTACAGATGCCCTATGGTCGCTATCAGTTTGATGGCAAGGGCGCCATGATCCTGTGGCAGGACGAAACCGGTACCCAGAGCGAGCTACCCGGGACTGCCGCCTGGAGTACCCGTCAGGAGTGGTTGAAGAAGCGGGCCCTGCAATTACAAAATGCGTTTGCTCCCAGCGTCTATGAACAGCGACTGAAGAAGCCGGGCAGCGATATTCAGCTGCAGGGGATGGCGCGAGTGGAGTATCTGTGCGTGGGTCAGCTGTATGCGCTGACCCGAGCGGAGAAATTAATCCATGAGGCGGGCGCCCTGACGGCGGCAGACAACAAATTATCGGGCGCAGCACAGGCGCGTTTCGCCACCGGTTGGCGGCCGTTGGCCTTTACCTGCACCGTAGATGGCGCCGATCGGGTCAGTCATCTGACCTATCAATACACAGGGCCGGTCAAAACCGCGAACTGATGCCGCTTGTGGGTCAAGAAAACGCCATCCAGCTGGATGGCGTTTTTTTATGGGCACTTGCTAGCGATACTAGCGGGGTTTGATCGGCGTCTGGATCAGCAGATCCCAGTAGCCATCACGGTGGCCATCATTCAGATACTGCTCAAAGCAGGGCCCTTCCGCGGCTTGATAGCCACTGCTGGGTAGCCAATCGCGGAACAAGGCATTCCAGGGCGAGGCGAAATCATCGTTTTCCACCCGGCAACGGTAGCAGGCGTAGGTGCCTGCTGGCACTGTTTGCAACTGGACCTCTCCCTCGACCGGGGTCCCGGCCGGAACGCTCAGGGCGACATCCGCCTTTAACTCGCTGGGCGGGGTGATCTCCGGGTTATCCCAGTAGAGGGCCAACCAGTCGCCAGCCAGCAGGTTTCTGGGTTCAGCCCATGCCATCAGACGGTTGAAGCCATCGGGCATGGTCTCGTTGTAGGGGCCAATGACGCGAATATAGGCGACCAATTGCGGCTCGCGGTTGATGATCTGTACATCCATTAGGTGACTCCTTGTGGTTATCCCATGATGGCGATGCCGGGGTCTGGTGATGTTCATCGTACAGCGAGACCATTTGGCACCGAGCTGTATTAATATACAGTTATTTCGGTTGGGCGGTGATTTTTTTTCCGGGAGCCCTACGATTTTGCGAGTTCGAGAGGATAATCGATCCAGCTTTTGACCTAAATAACCGTTCCGAAATGTAGATCACTTATCCGGGAAAGAAGGGAACTCGGCGTCGTTTGTGCGATCTGATTAATCGCC
>NZ_BAAGVN010000008.1:0-20658 GCF_054780855.1 Pseudaeromonas pectinilytica | reverse complement strand
GGTTGGTATCCATAGCGGGCACCTCAGTCCAGCGAACTTACTGCAAGTATAGATTGCCCCAACACGTAAAGGGAACAGCGCCTGCGGGATTGCCCTGGCCAGTCTGGTGCTGAACCAGCGCCATGCCAATATTACTGCCACCGATTACCATCCCGAGGCGGGTAATTTCCTGCGCGAAAATGTGAGCCTGAATCAGGGAGCGGCGATCCCGTTTGTCCGCACCGGCTGGGACGATGAGGCCAGCGAATTAGGGCTCTTCGATCTGATCATTGGCAGCGACCTGCTCTATGAACGCTCCCATGTGAATATATTATCCGGTTTTATCGAGCAACATGCCGCCTCCCATTGCCAGGTTATTCTGGTCGATCCGGGGCGCGGTCATCACGCCTGTTTCAGTAAAAAAATGGTCACGCTGGGATATTCCCATTGCCAATATAAACCTGAACATACCGATTATTTGCTACAGCCGTTTAAAGGCCAAATATTGAATTATCAACGGCAACATTAATTCGAATTGCGAGCTCTCGGGAGGGATATAATTCGGCCATCTCACGAGATGGCCGAGAGCGATGGAATTAATCGCCTACTTCGCTTGAGTTGCATAGGCGGCTTGATTTATCCGCGCTGGCGAATACCGATAAATTGCCAATTCGGGTTATTACGCAGCAGGGTCACCATCTGGGCCGGGGTCAGCACATGATCCTGGCGTTCGATGAAGGCACCGGGATGCAAGCCGCTTTGTTCCGCGCCTATGGCATAACACAGGGCGGCAAATTGCGAGCAGAACATATCCCGAGGATCCGCAGCGACCTGGCCGGGAGCCAAGGGGGGAAACAGGCTATCGATCCGCGCCTCTACCGAGTCCACATCCGGCACCGTCCGGCCGGGATTTGCCCAAGCCTTGATCGCCTTTTTCAGGCTGTACCCAAAGATTTGGCTGCCCTCATCTTCGGCTTCCAGCTTGTTCTCCAGAAACATCTGGGCGGCGTTGGCGGCGACGTTTTGCACCGCCGGGTTGCTGCAACGGAACACGATATAGTCGGCGCCCCGGGTCATATCATTGACGGTGATACCGCCGGATACCGCCTCAATCAGCGAGCCCTCGGCATTGATGGCAACGGCGGCATGTTCCCACTTGGAATCTTTGATCTGGGCCTGACCGAACAGCGAGGATAAGAACTGCCCCGCTTGGATCACTTTGCCGACTTCCAGTGAGCCTTCGCAATTTTTAAACACCAGATCCCCACGTTGTAAATTGCTGGTGGCATGGGTTTCCGGATGGGTAATGATGACGGGCATGGTGACACTCCTTCTGTGATAACTGGAATCGCGGTGTGACTGGCCTGGATGGGCCCAGCCGTGCGATGGACTATCGCCCTGCCATGTTGCGAGTGAAGAGGAGGCGGGATAAGGCTGAAACTTTTCCCTGCAGGCGGGAGAACATGGCGCGAGCCAGGTTCACCAGACGCGGCCTGCGGGGCCGGGATCGGGAAGCATCACTCTTTTTCAATTGCTGGCCGTTTTCGGCTAGTCAGCACCGACAAGGCCCCTTAGGCTGGAGACCTCAATTTCAGGAGGCGCCATGTTTTCACCCGAACCCTTGACGCCGGAACAGTGCCGGGCCGCTCGTCTGGCCCGTGATGCCCGTTTCGATGGCCGTTTCTTCACCGGCGTGTTGAGTACCGGCATCTACTGCCGCCCGGTCTGCCCAGCCCGGGCACCGCTGGAGCAGAACGTGCGCTATTTTTTCTCCGCCGCCGCCGCCGAGCAGGCGGGGTTGCGCCCCTGCTTGCGCTGTCGCCCCGAGCTGGCACCGGCCGAGCGCCATGCCCTGCCGCCGGTGCTGGGTCGTGTGCTGCAGGCCATCGAGCGGGGGAAACTGGTGGATAGTTCGCTGGAGGCGGTGGCAGTGGACTGTGGTGGCTCGGCGCGCACGGTACGCCGCCAGTGCGAGCACTACCTCGGCCTGACGCCGCTGCAGGTGGAGCGGACCCGGCGTCTGTTGCTGGCCAAGCAACTGCTGACCGATACGGCGCTCAGCATCACGGATATTGCTTTCGCCGCTGGTTTTGGCAGCCTGCGCCGCTTCAACGCCGTCTGGCTGGCGGCCTACGGCGTCGCGCCCTCCCGGTTGCGGGCCTCACGGACGACCACCTGGCAGGATGAACCGATCCGGCTACGTCTGGCCTATCGGCCACCCTATGATTTTGCCGCCTTGCTGGACTTTTACCGGCTGCGGGCGATTAGCGGTCTGGAGGAGGTGACGGCAGATCGCTACGTGCGTCATTTCCCCGGCGACCGCGGTATGGCCCGGCTGGAGGTACAAGCCGGTAGCGGCGACTGCCTGTGGGTGACCTTGCAGGGCGTGGCGCCACGACAGTTGCCCGCGCTGCTCTATCGACTGCGGCGCATGTGGGATCTGGATGCGGATCCGTTGCCGATCCAGGCCCGGCTCTCGGCCTGTCCACGGCTGGCCGAACGCATCGCCGCGACACCGGGTCTGCGTTTGCCGGGCGGTTGGGATGCCTACGAGGTGCTGCTGCGCGCCATTATCGGCCAGCAGATTTCGGTCAAGGGGGCCATCACCCTGCTCGGCCGGTTGGTGGCCCGGCGTGCGGCGCGGTTTGGGTCTCCCGCGCTGCCGAGCCCGGAGGAGTTGTTGCTGCTGGATCTGGATGGCATGGGGTTGCCGGGCAGTCGGGTTAAGACCCTGCAGGGGCTGGCCTCCGCCTTAGTGCAGGGGATGTCGCTGGAGCGGGTCAGCGATGCGGAGCTGTTAGCCCTGCCGGGCATCGGTCCCTGGACCGTGGCCTACTGGCGGCTGCGTTGTGGCTGGGATCCGGATGCCTTTCCAGCCGGGGATCTGGTGCTACAAAAAGCCCTGGATCCGGCGCGGCGTCTGACGGCGGCCGAGTTGCTGGCGTGCGCCGAGGCCTGGCGTCCCTGGCGGGGCTATGCCGCAAGCTGGCTGTGGCACTCGGCCGCAACGGTTGCGGCGTCCACAACCCAGAGCCCCAATAAGGGCCAAAACCAGCCTGAAAATACGAGCAGGAGTACCACATGATCCGTTTTGCCGATTTAGCCACGCCACTGGGGCCCTTGCGTATCGCCATCGATGGGCGCGGCCTGCGCTACGTGGATTTTGTGGCGGGGCAACGACCGCCCCCCACCACGGAGGACTGGGAGCCGGATCCGCGGGCGTTGGCGCCCTATCTGGCGGAATTTGCGGCCTATTTCGCCGGCCGTCTGCAGGTTTTTTCGGTGCCCTGTGCCGCTGCTGGTACCCCATTTCAGCAGCGGGTATGGCAGCGGTTGATGGCGATCGGCTACGGCGCGACCCTCAGCTACGGCGAGCTGGCGGCCGAGCTCGGTAACCCGAACGCCAGCCGGGCGGTCGGTGCCGCGGTGGGACGCAATCCGCTGTCGATCATTATTCCCTGCCATCGGGTGGTTGGTCGTGATGGTCGCCTCACCGGTTATGCTGGCGGACTCCCCATCAAGGCCGCCCTGCTCCAGCTCGAAGGCGTTCCTGCGCAATCGTTGCGTACACGCCGTTGACGCAGGCTCGCCGCCGCGACTCATCGGTGGTGAGTGACCCGGCTATCTCTGTGGCGCGGCAAGGGGGTCGATGATTCATCCCCGCCGTGCTATTACTGCGAACGAACCCGTTTTGGAGCCCTATCATGCGTGTTGTGGATTACTTCCGATTGCTGCTGCTGGCGGCGATCTGGGGCAGCAGTTTCCTGTTTATGCGGATCGCCGTTCCGGCGGTGGGTGCGGTCAATACTGCCTTCTTGCGGGTGGTGCTGGGAGCTCTGGGGCTGGCGCTTCTCGTCTGGGGATTGCGGGTTTCGCTGCGGTTCGCGGGCAAGTTCCGCTCGGCGCTGGCGTTGGGAGTGATCAATTCCGGGATCCCCTTCTTGATGTATTGCCTGGCGGCGCAGTGGCTTCCAGCGGGCTATTCCGCCACCTTGAACGCTACCACGCCGCTGATGGGGGCGGTGATCGGGGTCGTCGCGTTTGGTGAACAACTGACGCGGCGCAAGTGGGCCGGTGTGCTGCTGGGCTTCCTCGGCATCGCGGTGATCACCACCCGGGGCGAGGTAACACTGAGTGCCAGCTTGGTGGCCGGAGTGCTGGCGTGTTTGCTGGCGACTAGCTGCTATGGTCTGGCCGGTTTTCTGACCCGACGCTGGATCCTAGCGCGCGGCGGGCTGGATCCCATGCTGGTGGCGCTGGGCAGTCAGTTGGGGGCGGCGCTGTTTCTGCTGCCATTTTTCGGCGCAACCCAGGTCCTGGCCCCCGTTGCGGACTGGTGGCAGTGGCAGGCCTGGGTCAGTCTGTTGGCGGTCGGCCTGCTGTGTACGGCGCTGGCCTATATTCTCTATTTCCGCCTGATCGCCGATATAGGTCCGCTGCGCTCACTGACGGTGACCTTCCTGATCCCGCCGTTCGGTGTGCTATGGGGCTATCTGGTGCTGGGCGAGGCCATCAGCTCGGGCTATCTGCTCGGCGCCGCCGTAGTCGGCGTGGCCGTCTGGCTGGTCGTGGGCGCCAAACCGGCGGCCTCGCCAGCAGCGATCAGGCCCGTGGACATCCGGCGCTAGCCGTCGTTAGCTGAGGATGCCTCGTGGCTCTGGACTTGCCGTACCACCCGGGCCGGGTTGCCAACCGCCACCGAGTCGGCGGGGATGTCGCGGGTCACCACAGCACCGGCACCTATGATGCAGCGCGGGCCAATCGTCACGCCGGGGCAGATGATGGCGCCGCCGCCGATCCAGACATCATCGCCTATGGTGACGGCCTTGCCGTATACCGCCCAGCTGCGCCGCAGCAGGGCATCTTCATCATGGGTGGCGGTATAGATCTGGACGTTGGGGGCTATCATGACGTTGTCGCCGATGACGATGGGGCCGACATCCAGCAGGGTGACGTTGAAGTTGAGGTAGCTGTGAGTGCCGATGCGGATGTTGCTGCCAAATTCGCAGCAAAACGGGGTCGAGACGATGCTGCCGGGCCCTAGGTGCTCGAACAGCTCACCGCAGATTTCGTGGTGCAGAGTGTCTCCGGCCTTGTACCGATTCAGCTCTCGCAACAGGGTCTGCCCCCGATCCCGCAGCGCTATAATCTCGGCATCCCGGCCATCGAACGCCTCGCCACTGCGCATCTTGTCCCGTTCACTCATTCGCTGTACCTCGCCATAACCGCTGGAGTATCCGGCGGTTACGTTAACCAAGGAGAGGGTTGGATTCTGTGAGTGGCTTCCCAGCCCTCAATCTGTGGTGCTGATGGCGCTGAGAGGTTCTGCTACGGGTCTGGAGTCTGGTCGAACGCAGACACGCCATGAACCCTTCCATGGGGGCTCGATGGCGGCGTCCCTGCCGCCAACGGTCTGCTTTTCGTCCAGCATCCAGCCCTCTGGTTTCCAACACCGAATGGGGACATCGTCATAAAAAATCAGGCCCTGCGAGCAGGGCCTGATGAGGGGAGCAGGGATAAGCGCGGCGACTTAATCGACGTTGCTATCCACCTCGTTGCTGGTTAGCTCCAGATCGGTAGCCTGGGCTTCGCGCACTTCGTGCTCCAGCTCCTCGATGCTCTCGCTCTGGGTGCGGGCATCCAGCGGCTCCGCCAGGGTGGCAACCAGGGAGCGGGTGGCTTCGATGGCATCCTTGAGCTTGACCTGGATCTGTTGCCCCAGCTCGAAGCGCGGCTCCTGATCCAAATAGACTCGGCCATCGTCCCAGCTGCAGTTCAGACGCTTCTTGTCGGCGAAGATCTGGCCGGCCGGAATAAAGGCCACGGCACCGTTGTCCAGCAAGCGAACCTTGAGGCCACCGCGCACCACGTCGATGATCTCGGCGTTGAAGGTCTGGTCGGTGCCGACCGCCGATTTCAGGAAGCGCACATAGAGCCAATCGCCAATGTCGCGCTCGGCAAAGCGGTTCTTGCGACGGGCATCGCTCAGCAGCTGGGTCAGCTCGGCACTGGACTCGGCCGGGCATTCGCCGCCACGCAGCAGCGCCTTGATGATGCGATGGTTGACCATGTCGCCGTATTTACGGATTGGCGAGGTCCAGGTGGCGTAGGCGTTCAAGCCCAGACCATAGTGCGGCCCCGGTTGCGAGGTGACCACGGCAAAGGTCTGGAAGCGACGGATGCGGCTGTCGAGGAACGGGCTGGGCAGGCTGTCCATCCAGCGACGCAGCTGGCAGAAACCGTCCAGGGTATTGATGCGTTCGTCGGCAATCGGCGCGTTGTGCGCACTCAGCAGATCGATGGCGCCTTGCAGCTTCTCCGGATCGAACCCCGGGTGCACGTTGAAGATGCCATAGCCCGGCGTGCGGGTCAGGAACTCACCGGCACAGATGTTGGCGGCGATCATCGCCTCTTCCACCATGCGGTTGGCGATGCGGCGTGGCTCGACGTGAATGGCGACCACTTCACCGGCCTCATTTAGCTCGAAGGCGTAGTCCGGCTTGTCCTTGAACACCAGCGAGTGCTCACTGCGCCAGGCGTGACGAGCAGCTGTGATAGCTTCCAGACCGCGGATCTGCTCGATGATGGTGGCGCTCGGGTTGAAGCCTTCGGCTTGACCCAGCTCGATGAAATCGGAGACCTGATCGTAAATCAGACGGCCCTGGGAGCAGATGGTGGCGGCGAAGAAGCGGAAGTCCGGCGCTATGCTGCCGTCGCGACGGATCAGCAGTTCGCAGCACAGGGTGTGGCGGGGCTCGCCCTCTTTCAGGGAGCAGAGCTCGTCACTCAGGGTGCGCGGGATCATAGGGATATTGCGGCCCGGCAGATAGACGGTGAAGGCGCGCTTGGCGGCTTCTTCATCGATGGCACTGCCCGGTGCCACATAGGCGGTCGGATCGGCGATGGCGACGGTCAGCAACCAGCCATCAGCATGGGGCGCCACATACAGGGCGTCATCCATATCCTTGGTCGAGGCCCCATCGATGGTGACGAAGGGCAGAGCGGTCAGATCGGCGCGGGGCAGATCTTCTTCCAGCGGCTGCCAGCTTTCGGCATCGGCCGGAGCGCTGCGCGCCAGATCGTGGCGACGCAGAACAACCCACCAGGGGGCTTCCGGATCTTCGCTGGCGGTGATGAGTTCACTGATCTCGGCAAAGTGGCTGCCATCGGTCAGGCCGTGGCGCTTGAGGGTGGCGATCACCCAGTCGCCTTCGGCGAACTGCTTTTCGTCCAGACCCTTGATCGGACGGGCCTTGATCACTTCCTTGAGCACCGGATGGTCCGGCACCACGTTCAGGCGATCCTTGATCAGCTTGATACGACCGACGAAGCGCGTCAGAAACGGGGTGATCAGGGTTTCCGGTTCGGCTTGTTCTTTCTCGTTTTCGCTGCGGATCAGGGCTGTGATGCGGTCACCGTGCATCACCTTCTTCATCTGCTGTGGCGGAATGAAATAGCTCTCGCGCGTATCGGTTTCCAGGAAGCCGAACCCACGATCGGAGCCACGCACGACCCCCTCTTTTTTCGGGATATTGTCGCGGAGCTGCTGCTTGAGCTGCGCCAGCAGCGGATTGTCTTGAAACATAGTGATCACCCTGTCGAAGAAACGTGCCGACTATACGGATTTGTGGGGGTAAAACCAAGGAAAACGGCCCCGGCTTACCCCGGCGTAGAGGGGGAATGCTGGTCAGTTAAGCGGTTCGGGCGAGACATCCTTTCTCGCCAACTCGCCATAAACCCGTCCGTGGGGGCTCGATGGCGGCATCCCTGCCGCCAACGGTTGGCTCAACAGGCTCTCTCGCCTTCGCGAATACAACTGGCATGACAGCTCACGGCTGCGCCAACTGCTGGCGCGCCTGTTCGGCTAGCTGCTGGCGACTGGGTTTCAACCCTACATGGGCCTGTTGGGGCCAGGGTAACCAGTGGCGGGGGATGAGATAAGGGGCCAGCCGTTGCCGCAACCAGGGGGCCAGATCGGTCAGTGCCTGCTCACTCCCGCTGGCGTGCTCCGCGGTCGGCTGCCAGTCAATAAACGCCACCGGCGTCATGCCCCATTCGGCATCGGCCAGCGGCACCACCAGCGCCTGCTGCACGGCGGCATGCTGCAACAACGCCTGCTCGATGAGCTCCGGCTGGATATTCTCGCCGCCGCTGATGAAGCGGTTATCCCGCCGTCCCAGCACCAGCAGATCGCCGTCGGCGTTGAATTCGCCCAGATCGCCGGTGTGAAACCAACCCTCGGCATCCAGGGCGGGCTCCAGAGCTCCGGCGTGGTAATAGCCACTGAACAGGGTGGCGCCGCGGACACAGATCTCGCCATCGACCAGTCTCAGCTCGCGGCCGGGCAGGGGTTTACCCACCGCCGCTGAGTCCGTGGCGGCATAGCGGGTACAGACCTGGGTCGCCATCTCGGAGAGGCCATAGCTGACCTGAGGGGTGAGCCCCTGGGCCTGACAGGCAACGACCAGCGCTTGGGGAATGGGCGCGCCGCCGAGCAGCAGATGGCGCAGGCGGGTCTGGCCGAAGTTGAACCCCGGAGTCTGCAACAGCCGGTACAGTTGGGTCGGCACTAATGAGAGGTGGGTGATGCTCCCCCCCAGTAAGTGCTCACTGAGTGAGCAATCCGGATCCGGAAGTACCAGGCTCGCCCCGGCCAAAAAGCAGCGCCAGGGAATGGCATAGCCGCCGACATGAAACAGCGGCAAGGAGAGCAACCAGCCATCACCGGGCTGTAGCGGTATGGCCTGGGCCGAGCCCTCGGCACTGGCCCAGTGGGCGGCCAGGGTATGGGCCACGGCCTTGGGGGTGCCGCTGCTGCCCGAGGTGAGGATCAGATTGCTGAGCTGCTGGGTATCCAGCCAGGCGCTAATTTCCGCATCCGCATTAGCCGTCGCTTCCGGGTTCGGATCCGCCGGGTTGAGCCCCCATTCCAGCGCCAGGAGCGGACAGGGCCAGGCCCGATCCGGTATGTCTTCGGCCGTCGCTGCGCCGGGATCGGCATGCCACTCCGGGGCTAGCCAGCAGGCTTTGGCATCCAGCTGCTGCAGCTGGGCGTGCAATTGGGCCCGGGGTTGCCGGGGATTGAGCGGGCAGAACACTAGTCCTGCGCGCAAGCAGCCCCAGGCTAGCAGGATCAGCGCCAGCGAATTGGCTCCTATGCTGGCCAGATGGTCGCCCGGTTGCAGCCCTGAGGCGGCAAGCTGTTGCTGCACCACGCTGAGCTGACGGTCGAGCTGACGGTAAGTGAGCACTTGCCGGGGGGCGCGAATGGCGATCTGGTCGGGAGTCTGCAGGCTGTGCTGGCGGACCGGGCAGAGTCGCCGCGGTCCGGCAGTGTTCAAGGTTTTTGCCATAGGTTCAACTTTTGGGCCATACGCTCAACTTTGCCATAGCAGTTCCAGCTGCTGTTCATCGACGTGCAGGGTTTCGGCCTTGAGCACATTGGTGGTGAAGTAGCGCAGGGTGTCGAGGCCGGGGGCCTGCTCCGGTGCCCATTCGCTGGCCAGTTGTGCCAGTTGGCGATTACCGAGTTGGGATTCATAGCAGGAGGAGATAATCACCTTGAGACCGGTGGCATGGGCCTTGTCGATCAGCGCTTTGCAGCGGCTCAGGGAGCCGATCAGCGTGGGCTTGATGACGATGGCCTTGAGTTGGGGGAAGGGCTCCCAGCGCGGCTCCAGGCTCAGCAGCTCGTCCAGCGCCACCGGGATACCGGTATGGCTGGCCACGGCGCGGATATCCTCGAGGCGGGCACAGGGATCCTCGATATATTCGATATTGGCGGCGTTGAGGTGGCTCATGAAGGTCCAGGCCTCTTCACGGGTCCAGCCACAGTTGGCATCCAGGATCAGCTTGAGCTTGGGCGCCATGCGACACAACTCGCGTACCATGGCCACCTCATCGCGCATCGGGTGGCGGGCCACCTTGAGCTTGGCCTTGGCCGGATAGTCATACAACCACTCGCGCCAGCCCCAGATGATCTCGTCCGGACTGCCCAGCAGCAGGATATAGGGCGAGTGCGGCGCGTTCATCTTGGCGGGCCACTGCCGTCGGGCGCAGTCGAAGCCAAATTGTACCGACGGCAACTGGGGCTCCAGCGGGCGCCCCATCTTCAAGGCCTTGAGGCAGAGCAGGGCCTCCGCTTCGGCTTCGGCCAGGGTCTCCTTGGAGAAACCCGGTAGCGGGGCGATTTCGCCCCAGCTGGATTCCCATTTCAACAGCAGTCCCTCACGTACCGAGATCTGCTGATCATGGAACTGGATCGGTTGGCTGAGCGGCAGCCGGTAACGATAGAGACTGACTTTCATCATGGATTCCGTTTGAATTTGGAGAAGTCGGGGCGACGTTTTTCGTTGAAGGCATTGCGTCCTTCCTGACCCTCTTCGGTCATATAGAACAGCATAGTCGCATTTCCGGAGAGCTCTTGCAGCCCGGCCTGACCGTCACAATCGGCATTCAGGGCCGCCTTCAGGCAACGCAGGGCCATGGGGCTGTGCTGCAGTATCTCCCGGCACCAGCGCACGGTTTCGCGCTCCAGCTCGGCCAGCGGCACGACGGTATTGACCAGCCCCATCTCCAGAGCCGCGGCGGCATCGTACTGACGGCACAGGAACCAGATCTCGCGGGCCTTCTTCTGGCCGACAATCCGCGCCATGTAGGAGGCACCCCAACCGCCATCGAAGGAGCCGACCTTGGGGCCGGTCTGGCCAAAGCGGGCGTTGTCGGCGGCGATAGTCAAATCACACATCATATGCAGCACATGGCCACCGCCGATGGCGTAACCTGCCACCATGGCGACCACGGGTTTCGGGCAGGTGCGGATCTGGCGCTGGAAGTCGAGTACGTTCAGATGATGGGTGCCGGCATCATCCTGATAGCCACCGTAGTCGCCACGCACCTTCTGGTCGCCGCCGGAGCAGAACGCCAGATCGCCGGCTCCGGTGAGGATGATGACGCCGATCCCGGCATCGAAGCGGGCATCATTCAGCGCTTCCATCATCTCCTGCACCGTCAGTGGCCGAAAGGCGTTGCGCACCTGGGGACGATTGATGGTGATCCGGGCTATCCCCTCTTCGGACTTGTGATAGCAGATATCCTGAAACTCGCCGCTGCAGTCATGCCATTGGGTCGGGGCGTACCAGTGGGCGTCTTGGTTCTCGATCATGGGTGGTGTCATCCAAAAAGTAACTAGAAAACAGTGCCTAGAAAAAGGCAGAAAATTGAGGCTGCTGACGTAACCACGCCTGCAGCCGCGCCGCCATGGCCTCGGGAGCATCCCGGTGGACATTGTGACCGGCATGGGCGATCGGATCTGCCGCCAGTCTGGGGCAGTCGCGGGCCAGCTGACAAGCCAGGGCGCTGAATTTCTGATCCCGGGCGCCACTGAGCCACAGCGTTGGCAGGACACTGGTGGCCAGCCATGCCCTGTGGTCGGGCTGGCGGGCCAGGCTGGTGGCCGCCAGCATACGGGCGATGGCTCGGCCATCCTGCTGACCCCGCAGGGCGATCAGCTGCTGGCGCTGGGTGGCATCCAACTCGGCAAACACCGGCTGTTGATACCAGTCGGCCAGCACCTCGGTGAAGGGCTCGCGCCAGAAGCGTCGCACCCAGCGTGCATCCTGCCGGGCGCGCAGGCGGCGCTCGTCAATTCCCGTAAGCCCCGGATGGCCGCTCTCGACTATCAGTCCGCGCAGCCGGGGCTGATCCGCCAGTGTGGCGGCATCGGTTGTTGCTGCATCCGTTGTTGCAGCATGGATTGTCGCAGCATGGACTGTTGCAGAGTAGTGCAGCGCCAGACGGCCACCCAGCGAGTAGCCGAGCAGAATAAAATCGCCGACCTGATGGGTCTTGAGTTGTTGATCGAGCCAGGCGGGCCAATGCGCGAAATCGACGGCGGGGCCGGCCGCCGGGCTGTGGCCGGGCAGATCCAGCGCCAGTGCCTGTTGCCGCAGGGAGGCAGGCAGCGCTTGCAGCAGCGGTTGCCAATCCTGGGCCGAGCCGAGCAGACCATGCAGCAGCACCAGACGCGGCGACGGGCCTTGGTGGTCAAGGGCCGGTTGGTCTGCTGCCGGACGGTGCAGAGCCGGGCCGAGAGCGTCAGGGCTGGGCATCGGCATCGGGCAGCTCCAGATCCCGACAGGCCTGAGCCAGCTCGCCGAGCTGGCGGGCGACCTCATCGGCCGGGAAGCGGCACTCGATCAGCGTCACGCCGCCCTGGGTCGCCTGCCGATAGTCGTGGCTAAAGGCCTCCAGATTGTCGGGAGCCCGATAGCGCAGGCCGAACTGGGCGGCGGCATGGGCAAAGTCCAGACCGTGGGGCAGGCGGAAGAAGGCATCCAGCGCCGGGCTTTGTGCCGCACCCGGCAGCAGGGTGAAGATGCTGCCGCCATCGTTATTCACCAGTACCAGCACCAGATTGAGCCCGGGCTGACGCAGCAGCGCCAGACTGTTGAGATCGTGCAGTGCCGAGGTATCGCCAATCAGCAGCGTGGTGGCCGATGTCGCTGTCTCCAGCTGTTGCGCCACCCCCAGGGCGATGCCGCAGGCGGTGGCGATCAGGCCATCAATGCCGGAGGCGCCGCGATTACTGAACACCCGGCCGGGCTGATCATCCGCAGGCCGTGGCTGGCCCAGCATATCCAGCAGGCGGGCGGGCAGGCTGTTGCCCAGCAGCAGGGGTCCAGGCAGCAGGGCGCAGAGGCTGTGCGCCAGCCCCAATTCGCTCCAGCAGCCGAGCTGCTGCTCCAGGAGTCGGGCCAGCGGCGCTGTATATGCGGCGAGTCGATCCCAACGGGGGGCTGCGGCGGTGCAGGCGATGTGCTGCTGACACCAGGCGGCAATCGGGGCGATCAACCGCCGGTCGAGGCGGTAATCCGGCGCCAGGCGCTCCGCCGAGGCATCCAGTTGCCAGCGTGCCTGCCAGGCCTGCTGGCTGACAAACTGGCCCAGCCGCTTGGAGATGAGACGCCCGCCGACTTGCAACACCACCTTGGCCGCGGCCAGTTGCTGCTGGAACCCGGGGTGATGCAGCGCCAGATCGACATGGGTGATGGCCTCCGGGGTGAAGCGCAGTTGCGATTGCACATCGGCCAGCAGCGGCCAGCCCAGGTGTTGGGCCAGCGCCAGTACGGCGGCAGCATCTTGGGGATTGGCGATCTGTCCGGCGACGATGACACCCGGTTGGCGGGCAAACTCACCCCAGGAGGCTCGCTCGTCATCGGTTGCTAGCGTAGAGGCCTGAGTTGGCGTCTGAGTTGACGCCTGAACAGAAGAGAAAGCGTGGTCGTAGCGGGTCAGCGGCTGGTCATGGCTCAGCCAGTGGCGGAGCCCGTCCAGATAGTCGTCGGGCAGTGGTTCGCCTTGTCCGGCATACAGGGGCTCGGCATAGGGACAGTTCAGATGGGCCGGTCCCGGCTGTTGCTGCAGGGCATGCCAGAGCTGATCCAGGGTACCGAGCACAAAGCGCGGATCGATGCGCCGATCCGGGGTCGGCAAGTTCTGGGCAAACACCGGATATCCGGCGAACAGACCGGGCTGGGCGATGGCCTGATTGGCGCCGCAATCGATGAGCTCGGCAGGGCGGTCGGCGCTGAGAATAATCAGCGGCACCCGGGAGAGCCGGGCCTCGATCACCGCTGGATAGAGATTGGCCACGGCCGTGCCCGAGGTGGTGATGACCGCGACCGGCCGATCACTGCTCTTGGCCAGCCCCAGGGCCAGGAAGCCCAGACCCCGTTCATCGAAGTGACAGTGAGTGCGCAGATGGGGATGCTCGCTGGCGGCCAGGGTCAGGGGTGCGGAGCGCGAGCCGGGGGCTATGCACAGATCGCGCACTCCCAGCCGCCACAACTCTTCGAGGATCAGCCGGGCCCAGCCCAGATTCAGGTGGTCGCCCGGGCGCATCATGGCCGCGAACCCTGGCTCAGCAGCCCCAGCAGATTGGCCAGCTTGTCATCCAGCTCCTGCCATTCGGCGGCGGGCTCGGAGCCCGAGACGATACCGGCACCGGCGTACAGCCGCAGGGTGTCGGGGGTCAGCAGGGCACAGCGAATGGCGACGGCAAATTCGGCGACATCCTCACTGATGAGGCCGCAAGCTCCCGCGTACCAGCCACGGGCAAAGGGCTCATGCTGGCGGATAAACGCCAGCGCCTTGCGTCTGGGGGTGCCACCGACTGCCGGGGTCGGGTGCAGGGTGGCCAGCAACTGGGCATCGGTGACGTCGGGTTTCAGCTGCGCCGTGATGTCGCGGCGCAGATGCTGCAAGCGCCGCAGCTTGAGAATGCGCGGCGGCGAGAGTGTCGCCTGCTCGGCCAGCCCTTCCAGACGGGTGAGAATATCTGCATGCACCAGCCGGTTTTCCAGCCGGTTCTTGTTATCGGCCAGCAACTGGCTGGCCAGCTCCCGATCGACGGCCTCATCACCGGTGCGCAGTATGGTTCCGGCCAGCGCCTCGCTCTCAAGATCCCGCTCGTGACGACGATAGAGTCGCTCCGGTGAGCTGGCGAGCAGGCAGGCCTCGGCACTGAAGGCAAAGGCAAAGTGGAAACAGGCTGGCGTCAGCGGCTGCATGGCAGCCAGCAGATCCCAGGGATTGACCGCCTGCGTCGTGGTGAGCTGACTCTCCCGGGCCAGTACCACTTTAGGCAGCTCGGCCAGATGCTCGCTGCTCGTCACCTGCTCCACCAGCGTGGACCAGATGGCCTGCGGCGGGGTATCCCGGCGCTGGAAGTGAATGGCGGGCAGAGAAGTCAGCGCGGCCTCGGGCTGGACCTGCGCCAGCGCCGCGCGGCTGGTGTCGATCTCCTGCTGGCGCTGGTGCGGATCCGACTCCAGCCAGAGGTTGCATACCAGCTCGATCTGGTTGCCCTGCCGGATGAGCTCCAGGCGCGGTAACACGAAGCGGCAGTCACCGAACTCCTGCCAATGGTCGCTGTCGCCCTGGGTGGCCAGCGGATCAAAGGCCAAGCCGCCGTAGTAGCGAGGCCAGCTCCCCGCGGCCGGTTTGGGCTGGCCGCTCAGCGCCGCCAACTGTTCGGCATCGCGGATTTCCCGCAGAATGCCTAAGGCAGCAAACTCCCGATCCCGCTCCCGGGCGTGCCAATAGATGCGTGGATAGAGGGTCTGGCCCTTGAGCCAACCGGTAAAGGAGGTGATGTCGATGGGTTCCCGCAGACGAATGAAACCAGTCAGATCCGTCTGTAACAGGCTATCAAGTTTTCTTATGAGTCTTGTCTGGGCCAGCATGGCATGAATACACGGCTGATAATGCCCGGCGAGCTGCCGGAACTGCAAAATGAGAGCCAGATCCGTTATAGTACGTCTCTTCCTGACGCCTCGGACCGGCCGGCTGGGCCCAGTATAGGGGCTGCCGAACGGGGGGTAAACACATTCGCTGGGGATGCCTCCACTCACCATGACTCGCACTTCTTTCTCCCGCTGGTTACTGGCGGCCCGCCTGCGGACCCTGCCTCTGGCGTGCTCCAGTGTTCTGCTCGGTAGCGGTCTGGCGGCCCACGCCGATGCCTTTCGTTGGCCCCTGTTCCTGCTCTGTCTGCTGACGGCCATACTGCTGCAGGTGCTGTCGAACCTGGCCAACGATTATGGGGATGCGGTATCCGGTGCGGATCTGGCCGGACGGGTCGGTCCGACTCGCGCCGTGGCCACCGGTCTGATTACGGCGCGGCAGATGCAAGTCGCCATGGGCCTCACGGCGCTGGCTGCCATGGTCAGTGGTCTGGCGCTGCTGTGGTCGGCCTTTGCCGAGGATTGGCCCGCCCTGCTGGCGTTTATCGGCTTTGGCGCGCTGGCGCTGGTGGCGGCGGTGACTTACACCGTCGGGCGTCGTCCCTACGGCTATCGTGGTTTTGGCGATCTCTCGGTATTCCTGTTTTTCGGCCTGCTCGGCGTGATGGGCTCCTATTATCTCTACACCCATCAACTGAGCTGGAGCCTGCTGCTGCCCGCCGCCAGTTGTGGATTGCTGGCCACGGCGGTGCTGAATATCAACAACATCCGCGATCGGGTCAGTGACGCCGCCAGTGGCAAATTCACCCTCGCCGTGCGTCTGGGCGCCAGCCGGGCACGCAACTACCACTGGTTGCTGGTGGGTGGGGCCGGTGTGCTGATCGTGCTGTTCATCCTGCTGCACAGTGCTTCACCCTGGCCCTGGCTGTTTCTACCCGGCTATCTGCCGCTGCTGCGTGCCGCCTGGGTGGTGCAGGTGAGCGAAGATCCGCTATTGCTCAACAAGCAGCTAAAACTGACGGCGCTGGGCAGCCTGAGCTGCAATCTGCTGCTGGCTCTGGGCTTTACCCTCTCGTAACTAGGCCTGGAGTCTGGCCGCTCGCCGACCCGTCGTGGATACATCCCTGCCACCAACGGTCTGCTCGTCGCCCAGACGCCATCCTCGCTGATGCACGCTGTGACCGCGCCCTTGTGAACCGGCTTGCGGGGTCCTCGACTCGGGGGATCCTGTGGCTGGGTTGTGGCGGCAGACGTCTCCAATCGCCATGGTTTCCTTGCCTGCCGTGGCGCGCTACAGTGGGGCTCGGATGTCGAATGGAAGCGCGTGGTAATCCTGATGAGTGTGCATGTCTGGCTGGCCTTTCTGGCTACAACCCTGATCTTCAGTCTCTCCCCCGGTGCGGGTGCGGTGAATACCATCAGCACCGCCATGCGCCACGGCTGGCGCGGCACCTTGCCCGCGATTGCCGGTCTGCAGCTGGGGATGCTCTGCCATCTGGCGCTGGTCGGTGCCGGGCTCGGTACCCTGCTGGCGCAATCCAGCGAAGCCTTCACCCTGCTCAAGTGGGGGGGCGCGGCCTACCTCATCTGGTTGGGTTGGCAGAAGTGGCGCGCTCCCGCCCGTTTCGAGCTCGCTCACGGCGGTGAGCGGGCCGAGGCCTTGTTCTGGCCAGCGGTGCTGGTGAACCTGACCAACCCGAAAACTATCCTGTTTCTGGTGGCGCTGTTTCCGCAATTTCTGCACACCGACTACCCGCTATGGTCCCAGACGCTGATCCTGGGGCTGACCTGTGTGCTGGTGGACTGCCTGGTGATGGTCGGCTACGCCCTGGTGGCCTCGCCCTTGGCCCAGCTAGTGACCAACGAACGGCGGATGCGGTTGCAGAACCGGCTGTTCGGCTCGCTGTTTATGGCGGCGGGGGCTGCATTGGCCTCGTCCAGCCGTTAACACATGACGTCTGCCGCTGTAGGCCGCCTGCGGGTGGCGACCTTTAATCTCAGTTTTTCCCGTCCGGCGGCCGGTGGGCTGCTGGCCGCATTGCAAGCCGATGAGCTGGCGCTGCACCACTGCGCGGCCATACTGCAGCGGGTGCGGCCGGATATAGTGCTGCTCAACGAATTCGATCTCGATGGCGAAGGGCAGGATGAGCGGGCTTTGACGCTGTTTTTGCAGCGTTATCTGGGCGTTTCGCAACAGGGGGACGCGCCGCTGGATTATCCCTATCACCTGCAAATCCCCACCAATACCGGTCTGCTGTGCGGCGCCGATCTGGATGGCGATGGGGTGCCGACTCTACCAGCCGATGGTCAGGGCTTTGGCGCTTTTCATGGCCAGTACGGCATGGTCGTGCTCTCCCGCTTCCCTCTGCTACCGGAGGCGGTCCGCTCATTCCGCCAGTTTCTCTGGGCGCGGATGCCCGGCGCGCAACTGCCAGACCGGCAGCCAGGCTCGGGGTTAGGGGATTACTACTCGGCGGCGGCCCTGGCCGAGCTGCGGCTCTCCTCGAAGAATCACCTGGATCTGCCGGTCCTCATTCCTTCCGTCAATGGCGAGCGGCTGCTGCATCTGTTGCTGAGCCATCCGGTGCCGCCGGTGTTTGATGGCGCCGAGCGGCGCAATCGCTGCCGCAACCATGACGAGATCCGGCTCTGGTGTGATTATCTCGATGGTGCCGATTACCTGCGGGATGATGCCGGTCGCCAGGGGGGACTGGAGCCGGCCGCCTCCTTTGTGGTGCTGGGGGATCTGAATGCCGATCCCCAGGCCGGTGATGGCGATCGACGGGCCATTCGTCGCCTGCTGGCCCATCCACGCGTCCATCCTGCGGTCGCCCGTGGCCGCTGGCGACCCGCCGCGGCCGGAGGTGTGATCCATGGCGCGCGCCGCGCCCGAGCCGTGCCTGCCGCACAAGCCCGCTACTGGACTCATCTGCGCGGCCTGCGGCTGGATTATGTGCTGCCAAGCCAGGATCTGCAGGTGCAGGGCAGTGGCATCTTCTGGCCCGCCACCGCAGAGCCGGGGCGCGAATGGCTCGCCGATAGGCAGGATCAGGACAGCGCCTGGCTCAGCTCCGATCACCGGCTGGTATGGGTCGATCTGCAGCTGTAAGTAAGCTGAGGGGCTAATGCTGGTCAGTTAAGAGGTTCTGGCGAGACATCCTCTCTCGCCCACTCGCCGTAAACCCTTCCCTGGGGACTCGATGGCGGCATCCCTGCCGCCAACGGTTGGCTCAAAAGCCTATCTCGCCTTCGCTAACGGACTGGCATTCAAGCTGAGGGACTATCTATATCCCGTACTGACAGTTTCCGGGAGCATTTGCTACGGAAAAGTCATGCATCAGCATGTGGCGGCTCGGTTATAGCACCATACCGGTGATCGCTTTCGTTTCGGCCAGTAGATGCTGGCACCGAGCTAAGACCCACTGCTGATAGCCACTCAGGTAGTCCTGCTCTTCGGCGGTCATACCATAACGCTCCGGCAGATCATCCAGGGCTACCCGTAGGCGCTGGCCCAAGCTGTTGAGTGCACGGCTGACCAGTGGCCGCGGTAGCTGGCAACTGTCGGCAAAATCGGCTAACTGATAGGCATGGATGGCCCGGCTGTTGAACTCGTCTCCCAGCGCCATGGCCAGATCCTGCTCGAAGTCGGGATAACGGGCAATATTGACCAGATCGTAGAAGGGGGTCAGCTCCATCCCCTGCCGCCCGATGAAGAAGCTGATGTTCTTGCCGTGGGCATCGGCGTTGCCGATCAGCAGGTTGAACAGCACCCACTCCAGCATGGTCTTTCGGGTGAGTGCCGGATTGCGGCACTGCTGCGCGAGGTTGAACAGAGACGGCAGACTGGCACCATCGCGGATATGGGCGACATCACGGCCATTGCCGAAGTTGCGTTCGTACTTGTACTCGGGGGGCAGATTCAGAGCTTGGCAGCCATCGATCAGGTGACGTCGGCGCACTCGCTGCGGCAGCTCGGCCTGCCTATCGAAACGCTCAACCAGCAAGAGGGGATAGCCACCAACACTCCGTCGAGTGGCGGCGGCTACAGGTAGTTGGCAGCGGGCGGCCAGTTGCATGCTGACAAATTCATTGAGCACCAGATGGGGAAGTTCAGGGCGTTCGAACTTGAGAATATGGGTCGAGCAGAGACTGCCTTCACCAAACCCCATGCCCAGATCCGGGTCGAGGAGCAGATTGAGTTTGTCCTGCACACCGGCCACCGACAAGCGGGGTTTGCCGTCCCAGACGGTTAGTCCTCGTTGTTGGCGTTGAGCCAATCGCTCGGCCAGCTCCTCATCGCGGATAGGACGAAATCGGGGCTTGGTTTCAGGCTCCTTGCCTTCCGGCAGAAGCGTCAAGGCGCCTGTGGTTTCGGCACCAATCGCCAGGATCAGGCCAAAGGTGTTGTGGCGAGCCAGCTGAAATTGTGCCAGCAGCTCCTCGAATCCGGCGCCTTCCGGCAACAGGTTCCGCAGGAAGCGTTGGACATTCAGTGGGGGCGGAGATGTTTCCAGGGGCAGATGGGGTGAGATGGCAAATCCCTGCTGCAGCCAGTGTGGCTCATAATGCCAGAGCAGCTGATCTTCGTGTTGTTGCAGGCGGGCAATCGGCTGCTCCCCGAGGAAGACTCGAAGACCTGGATCAGCACCATTCATCATGATGTTCCTCTCCATCCTGCCAGGGCACTATCTGCAACTGGATGCCGAGCCCGGCGCAGACTTGCAGCACGCTGCCCAGCTGGATAGTGGCAGTACCATGTTCGAGTTTCATCAGTGTGTCTCTGGCGACACCGCACAGCGCCGCGGCATCGTGCAGCGTCAGGCCCGTCTGTGTGCGGCGAGCTCGCACCGCTTCGCCCAGCAGGGCTGGGGTGATCCTGAGGTCGAGGCTGGGCGTAGCGAGCGGTTTGATTGATCGAGCCATCATTAATCCCAGTAGGTCCGGAGTATTCTCTAAAATCAGTCTAGCTGATCCAATAATCCTGCACTAGTGGGATTATTGTGTGTTTTGCCTAGTCAATAACAATAAAGTCGACAGTTGTAGGATTTATAATGGCCTGAGGTCGGCCACGGGCTACCGAAGTTCGACGGGATACGGTGCTTTAATCCACGAGTTCGATATCCAGGCTGTTGAGCAGGCGGATGGCTTCGTAGCGGCTGAATTTAGGGAAGGTGCGAACAAGTTCCTGATATGAGATCATCATGTTCATCCGGAGCGCATCCCAGAGGGACATCATGAGCCATCAACTCACCTTCGCCGATAGTGAATTCAGCACTAAGCGCCGTCAGACCCGAAAAGAGATTTTCCTCTCCCGCATGGAGCAGATTCTGCCATGGCAAAACATGGTGGAAGTCATCGAGCCGTTTTATCCCAAGGCGGGCAATGGCCGACGGCCCTATCCGCTGGAGACCATGCTGCGTATTCACTGCATGCA
>NZ_BAAGVN010000007.1:0-1024 GCF_054780855.1 Pseudaeromonas pectinilytica | reverse complement strand
CGAAGAGGTAATGGATTTCAAGTGTGACGAGCTGATTTTGGGAAAAAAAGATGCCGATTCAAGGGCGCTTACTTATAATCACCACTCACAGCTTAGAGATCCCCTCATTTTTAGAGACTCAAATAATTCCAAGTGTGCGGCTATATAAACGGTGTTGCTTCAGGTAGTAGATAAATTTATCCAGCAATAGGACTGCATTGGCCTCTTTCATTTTTGGCAGCAACTGGTAATAGATGACCCCTTGCCGAAAGAACGAATAGGTTCGGCTCTTGCTGGTATTGACCTTGATCGTTCTCTCCAGGCCAACGCTATCGCCAGCCTTACCCAGCAGCGTTAGCAGGACAATGGCGAGGGCGCTGAACAAAAACAGTCGGTCGCGCCGGACCGGATTACTGATGTGCACTTCTCCCATACCCATGCCAAATTTGTAATCTTTGATATCACGAAAACTGGTCTCGATACCCCAGCGCTGGCCGTACAGTTGCAACGCCTTGGCGGCGCTCAGGTCGGTCCGGTTACTGGCCAGAAACCAAGCGTCCTTCATGCCACTTTTGCGACAACAATAGACCCGTTCGACAGGCTGTCTCTGTCCGGTGAGCTCCACCTGTTTGAGGGTTCGGGTGCGTCCGGTCGGCGTTAGCCAGTCACGAGCTGGAACCTGCTCTCCACCAGGGTAACCAACCAAAATATTTCCTTTAAATCTAATGACATAAGCAAAGCCTAGCTCTTGTTCCAGGCGCTCGAACAGCTCCATGTAACCAAAGCCTCGGTCAGCGACTACTGTCACGAAGATACCCTCTGGTAGCGTCTGCTTGAGTTTGGTGAGCAGCTCTTTCTCNGTCTGCTTGAGTTTGGTGAGCAGCTCTTTCTCATGGGCATTGCGTTGCCCTTTGAGCAACGATTTTCGATGGGTTTTCCACAGCAGCGGGGTACTGCGGCCATGGTTGGTTTGCAGGCTGATAACCAAGGTGCTGTGATCATCGGCGTCGAATTCGGTCCAGTCCATGGAGACTACGATCTCGGT
>NZ_BAAGVN010000006.1:0-582 GCF_054780855.1 Pseudaeromonas pectinilytica | reverse complement strand
CCATCTGGCGCTCCCGGTGGTGAACCTAAGAGATCAGATCACCAAACTGCGGGATAGTTCCCTGATTTGAGCAACAACGCCCTCTTCGTTCGTAAGGGTTCTCAAATCAGTCCCCTTCGGGATGTACTGTCGCAGCAATCCGTTGAAGTTTTCGTTCAGGCGTAAGCGCCGCTAAATCGACCTACTTGCCTTCGTTGTATTGCGCCACTTTTTTTGCAATGGGCTCCAGCGGGACGTTCCATGGTAGCAGGGCTTCGAGTTTTTCCAGGCTATCGGCCTCGCCGATCTGCGCCAGCACATGGTTGATATACGCTGATGGCTCCAGGTCATTGGCTTTGGCTGTCTCCAGCAGCGAGTAGCAGGTTGCACTGGCCTTGGCGCCTTGCGCGCTGTCGGCGAACAACCAGGCCTTGCGCCCC
The DNA here is from genome assembly GCF_054780855.1 of Pseudaeromonas pectinilytica. Taxonomy (NCBI): domain Bacteria; kingdom Pseudomonadati; phylum Pseudomonadota; class Gammaproteobacteria; order Aeromonadales; family Aeromonadaceae; genus Pseudaeromonas; species Pseudaeromonas pectinilytica. Next base: position 163 of record NZ_BAAGVN010000006.1, on the reverse strand, counting down.
ACGGCGAACGGGCGGATCGCGTTCTCCGCCAACACATTGCTGATGTGCAGATCACCCCGCTCGCAGTAGCCGACCAGATGGGGCCACTGCCCCAGCGTGTATTCCATCGCCTTTCTCGTCAGCGAGCCTTTCATCACCTTGCCGACGTTATTGTCCAGCCAGG
>NZ_BAAGVN010000005.1:0-19600 GCF_054780855.1 Pseudaeromonas pectinilytica | reverse complement strand
TTGTTTCTGGCCATGATTTAACCCTCCAGAACAGAACCCTTTAAGTGTAGTCCTGAAGGGCTGAATCATGGTGGTAATCAGGTCAAGGGTTACAAGGGCTTCCGTATTTTGTATTGACAACAGATACACACACACCTAGAGTTTGTGTATCTGTTGTCATTACATAGGGGCTGGTTATGCGAGCTGCTGCCATCAACTTACGCGCCTTGCCGGAGCAGCGGGATCTGATCGATCACGCGGCGAGTCTGCTGGGTAAAAACCGCTCGGACTTTATGCTGGAGGCCTCGTGCGAGCGGGCTCAGGCGGTGTTGCTCGATCAGGTGTTCTTCGGGCTGGATGAAGAGAAATTCCGGCAGTTTGCCGCCATGCTGGACGCCCCGCCCGGGGATAACGAGGGGCTGGCGCGGCTGATGGCGGTCAAGGCGCCGTGGGTGAGTGATGCCCAGAGCCGTGAGCCATGAGTTTGAAACTTTTGGCACCGCAACCTTTGACGGCGGTGCATCGGGTGAACGATTTTGCCTGTGGGGAGCCGTCGCTGGATGAGTGGCTCAAACGCCGGGCGCTGAACAATCAGCAAAGTGGTGCCAGTAGAACCTTTGTGGTGGTGGATGAAGCGGATCAGGTTCTGGGCTATTACGCGCTGGCCGCCGGGGCTGTGGCTCATCAACTGGCAACCGGTGCGGTCCGCCGTAATATGCCGGATCCGGTTCCTGTGCTGGTGCTGGGCCGACTCGCGGTGGACAGTCGCGCCCAGGGTATCCAGTTGGGGGCGGGGATGTTGCAAGATGCGGTAAACCGCGCCATCAGCGTATCCCAGAACACGGGCGTGCGTGCCCTGCTGGTCCAGGCCCTGAACGAGCAGGCCCGCGGGTTTTACCAGCACTACGGTTTTGTGCCGTCCCCCCACAACCCTATGACCCTGATGCTGTGCCTCCATACCCTCAGATCCTGAGGACTAAAATCTGAAAGCCTACGGACTGGGCGAATGCGAGACACTGGATCACGGTTTTGTTGAAAACCTCATAAAATCAAGGCCTCTACTCAGCTGGGTCACTAACCGGGGCCTAGCATGGGTTAAGCGTTATGCTGATTCATGAGCCGATCCCTGCTAGGATAGCGCCCCGTGACGATGCCCGTTTTCTTCTGTTGGCATCACAAGTTCTTGTGGAGTCTTTCGTGTCCTTATCCATTTCCCAATTGCAAGCGTCCCTCTCCAGTTGCCTGTCGATGGACCGGCTCCGTATCAGCCGCCGTCTGCGCGGTGTGGAGAAGGTGCCGGAGAAGAAACGGCAACCGATCCTCGAAACCCTGGCGCTGGAGATAGCGGCAGCCCAATTGCGGGCCGAGGAGCGAGCGGGCAAGGTTCCCAAACTCGAGTATCCGGCTGACTTACCGGTCAGTCAGAAGAAGGATGATATCGCCGCCGCCATCGCCGCTCATCAGGTGGTGATCGTCGCCGGTGAAACCGGCTCGGGCAAGACCACCCAGTTGCCGAAGATCTGCCTGGAAATTGGCCGCGGCATCCAGGGGCTGATTGGCCATACCCAGCCCCGGCGCCTAGCGGCCCGCAGCGTTGCCAGCCGGATTGCCGAGGAGCTCAAGTGCGAGCTGGGCTCGGCGGTGGGGTACAAGGTGCGCTTTAACGATCAGGTCAGCACCGACTCCTACGTCAAGCTGATGACCGATGGCATCTTGCTGGCCGAGATCCAGAATGACCGTCTGCTCAGTCAATACGACACTCTCATCATCGATGAGGCTCATGAGCGCAGCCTGAACATTGACTTTATCCTGGGCTACCTCAAGCAGCTGTTGCCTCGGCGTCCGGATTTAAAAGTCATCATCACCTCGGCCACCATAGATCCGGAGCGTTTCGCCAAACACTTTGGCAAGGCACCGATCATCGAGGTTTCCGGCCGCACCTATCCCGTCGAGACCCGCTACCGCCCTCTGATGGAGGGGAGTGAGCAGAAGGATCCGCTGCAGGGCATCTTCGATGCGGTGGACGAACTCTGCCATGAGGGGCTGGGCGATATCCTGATCTTTATGAATGGCGAGCGGGAAATTCGCGACACCGCCGATGCTCTGCGCAAGCGCAATATCCGCGATACCGAAATCCTGCCGCTCTACTCGCGGCTGTCGAACGCCGAGCAGAACCGGGTGTTCAGCCCCCATGCCGGGCGACGCATAGTCCTGGCCACCAATGTGGCGGAAACCTCGCTCACTGTGCCCGGTATTCGCTATGTCATAGATCCGGGGACGGCGCGGATCAGCCGTTATTCGGCGCGCACCAAGGTGCAGCGCCTGCCCATAGAGCCCATCTCCCAGGCCAGTGCCAATCAGCGTAAAGGCCGTTGCGGTCGGGTTGCGCCCGGGATCTGCATCCGGCTGTATGACGAGGCGGATTATATGGGTCGGCCTGAGTTTACCGATCCGGAAATTCTGCGCACCAATCTCGCTTCGGTCATCTTGCAGATGCTCTCTCTGGGGCTGGGCGATATGGCCAGCTTCCCGTTTGTCGAGCCGCCCGATAGCCGCCAGATCAGTGATGGCGTGCGCCTGCTCGAAGAGTTGGGCGCGCTGGATACCCGCGAGCAGATCGCGGCCGCCCGGCAATCGGCTCAGTCTGCCGTCCAAGGTCATCGTCACCCGGCACGGGAGCCCAAGCCTGGCGAATTACGCCTGACTCCGCTGGGCAAGCAACTGGCGCGCATTCCGCTGGACCCGCGTCTGGCGCGCATGGTGCTTGAAGCGCCCAAATTCGGCGTGCTGGAGGAGGTGCTGATCATCACTGCCGCGCTCTCCATTCAGGATCCCCGCGAGCGGCCCATGGAGAAGAAGCAGGCCAGTGATGAGCAGCATCGCCGCTTCGAGGATAAGGATTCAGATTTCATCGCCTTCCTGAATCTGTGGAACTATCTGCAGGCGGCCCAGAAGGAGGACAGTCAGAACCAGTTCCGCAAGCGCTGTCAGCACGAATTTCTGGCCTACCTGCGGGTGCGCGAGTGGCAGGATATCCACTATCAGGTGCGCCAAGCCACCCGCGAGTTGGGGCTGCTGCATAACGAGATCCCCGGCGACGGCATCTCCATCCATAAGGCGCTGCTCAGCGGTCTGCTCAGTCATATCGGCACCAAAGATGGCGAGAAGCAGGAGTTTATCGGCGCCCGCAATGCCCGTTTCATGCTGTTCCCGGGCTCTGGCCTGTTCAAGAAGCCGCCCAAGTGGGTGATGGCCGCCGAGCTGACCGAAACCTCGCGGCTATTTGCCCGCACCGCCGCGCGCATTCAGCCGGAATGGATTGAGCCCTTGGCCCAGCACCTCATCAAGCGCTCCTATTCGGATCCACGCTGGTCGAAGAAGGCCGGCGCCGTGCTCGCGAGCGAAAAGGTTACCCTCTATGGCCTGACCATAGTGCCGGAGCGGGAGGTGCAGTACAGCCTTATCGATCCGGCGCTGTGTCGGGAGCTGTTTATCCGTCGTGCCCTGGTGGAAGGGGATTTCGAGACCCGTCACGCCTTCTTCAAGCAGAACCGCGCCCTGCTCGCCGAAGTGGAAGAGCTGGAGCACAAGTCCCGCCGCCGCGACATTCTGGTGGATGACGAGACGCTGTTTGCCTTCTACGACGAGCGCATTCCCCATGATGTGGTGACCGGTCGTCATTTTGATACCTGGTGGAAGAAGGCCGCCCAAAGCGAGCCGGAGCTGCTCAACTTCGAGCGCGAGATGCTGATGAAGGGCGATGCCAGCCATATCAGCGATCTCGACTACCCCAACTTCTGGCACCAGGGGCGCATCAAGCTCAAGCTCTCCTACCAGTTCGAGCCTGGTACCGATGCCGATGGGGTGACGGTGCATATTCCTCTACCCATCTTGAACCAGATCGAGGCGGTGGGTTTTGACTGGCAGATCCCAGGCCTGCGCCACGACTTGCTGGTTGCGCTCATCAAGGCGCTGCCCAAGCAACTGCGCAAGAACTTTGTCCCGGCGCCCAACTACGCCTCGGCGCTCAATCAGGCGCTCAGTCCCGAGATGGGGCCGCTGCTGGATTGTCTGGAGAAACAGCTCAAGCGCATGAGCGGCGTGACCATACCGCGGGAGAGCTGGGATCTGAGCGCAGTGCCGGATCACCTGAAAATCACCTTCCGGGTGGTGGATGACAAGGGCAAGAAGATTGCCGAGAGCAAGGATCTGCCCAACCTCAAGCTCGAGTTGCAGGGCAAGGTGCAAGAGGCCCTAAGCCAGGTGGCCGATAACGATATCGAGCAGGCGGGGCTGACCCTCTGGAGCTTTGGCCCGCTGCCCCAGGAGTACAGCCAGAAGCGCGGCGGTTTCGAGATGAAGGCGTATCCGGCCATCATCGACAACAAGGATTCGGTGGCCATCCAGCTGTTTGACTCCCAAGTGGCCCAGGCCCAGGCCATGTGGGCGGGCCAGCGACGCCTGGTGCTGCTCAACGTGCCCAATCCCATCAAATACTTGCAAGAGAAGCTGCCGAACAAGGCCAAGCTGGGGCTCTATTTCAACCCCTTTGGCAAGGTGGCGGATCTGATAGATGATTGCATCGCCTGTGGCTGTGATCAGCTGATGGCGGCGCAAGGGGCACCGAAGTGGAACGCCGACGAGTTCGAGGCGATGAAGGAGCGCATTCGCGCCGATCTCAACGAATCCGTGGTCGAGATCGCCAAGCTGGTCGAGCAGATCCTGACCGCCGCCCATGGCATCAAAAAATCCCTCAAGGGGAGAGTGACTCTGGAGCTGGCCTATGCCCACTCGGATATCCAGACCCAGCTGGAACGGCTGATCCATCGCGGTTTTGTCACCGAAACCGGTCACCAGCGCTTGCCGGATCTGCTGCGCTATCTCAAGGCCATCGAGCGGCGCATGGAGAAGATCCCGACCGATCCGAATCGGGACCGGCTTTATATGCTCAAGGTGCAGTCGGTGGAGCAGGAGTACCAGCAACTGAAAAACAAGTTGCCCAAGGGCCAGCCGGTACCGGGGGAGGTGAGCGATATCCGCTGGATGCTCGAAGAGCTGCGGGTCTCGTTCTTCGCCCAGACCCTGGGTACACCCTATCCCATCTCGGATAAGCGGGTCTCCCAGGCCATCCAAGCGGTGAAGATCTGACGCAAGATGGTCCCATCGTGGCAAGGCCTGTCAGTTAGCGAAGGAGAGATAGCCTTTTGAGCCAACCGTTGGCGGCAGGGATGCCGCCATCGAGCCCCCATGGAAGGGTTTACGGCGAGTTGGCGAGAGAGGTTGTCTCTCCCGAACATCTTAACTAATACGCCTTTGCTCTATCCCGGTGGGGATGGGGCTGCTTCAGAAACTGGCGCCCAGGCTCATGGGTGTGCCGCCACTCCTGCGAGATTTTGTGCCACGGCTAACAGCCAACGGGTCATGGAATCCTTATGCTGTGACCCTTTCGCATGAAGCGCATAAGTTCGCAGGAGGCTGCTATGAAAAATACATTCGATCATCCACTTCCGGATGCTAAAGGTTACTTTGGTGAGTTTGGGGGCAGTTTTGTGCCCGCCGAATTACAGATCATCATTGATGAGATCACCGAGGCCTATCACGCCATCCGCCAGGATCCGGTATTTTTGGCAGAGCTGACCCGTTTGTATCAGCATTTTGTCGGTCGTCCGAGCCCGATTTTTCATGCCCAGAGCCTGTCGGAGCGCTACGGGGCGCCTATCTATCTCAAGCGCGAAGATCTCAACCACACCGGAGCTCACAAGATCAACCACTGCCTGGGTGAGGCGCTGCTGGCCAAGAAGATGGGCAAGAAGAAGGTGATCGCCGAGACTGGCGCCGGTCAACACGGGGTGGCACTGGCGACCGCCGCTGCCCTCGTGGGGCTGGAGTGTGACATCTATATGGGGGAGGTGGATATTGCCAAGGAGCATCCGAACGTGGTGCGGATGCGCATTCTCGGTGCCAATGTGATACCGGTGACCCATGGCCGCAAGACTCTCAAGGAGGCGGTCGATGGCGCCTTTGAAGCCTACCTGGCCGATCCTGTGACCCAGCTCTATGCCATCGGCTCCGTGGTGGGGCCTCATCCGTTCCCTATGATGGTTCGGGATTTCCAATCGATCATCGGCAATGAGGCGCGGATCCAGTTCCAACAGATGACCGGCAAGCTGCCAGACAATTTGGTCGCCTGTGTCGGCGGTGGCTCCAATGCCATGGGGCTGTTCAGCGCCTTCTTGAACGATGCCAGCGTCAAGATCCACGGCGTCGAGCCGGCTGGACGTGGCGTTGACATTCCGGGGGAGCACGCCGCCAGTCTGACCAAGGGAGAGCCCGGGATCATGCATGGCTTCAAGTCCTACATGCTCAAGGACGAACAGGGCGAGCCGCAGGAGGTCTACTCGGTGGCCAGCGGTCTGGATTATCCAGCCGTCGGCCCGCAGCATAGCTATTTGAAAGATGCTGGGCGGGTGCAGTATGGGGTGATTGATGACAAGGAGGCTATCGATGCTTTCTTCACACTCTCGCGCAGTGAAGGGATCATCCCGGCCATCGAATCTGCCCACGCCGTGGCCTATGCCATCAAGCTGGCTCAGCAAGGCGAGAAGGGCAGCATTCTCGTCAACCTCTCCGGCCGAGGCGACAAGGATATCGACTTCGTGATCAAGAACTATGGTGCCCAATACGGCATAGGTTCACTGATCTGAGTCCACCGGCTTTTCAGATCCTTGCAACAGAGGGTGCTTCGGCTCCCTCTGTTATTCCACCATGCAGCCTTTCTTATATTCTCTATCGCAGATATTTCGTTAAATAGCTGGGCAGCGCGTTCGGCCATAAACAGAGCGGCGGCCCCCTGCTGTTCAGAGTCGGCAGGGGGATATCAACCGTTGGCAGCCCCATGAAACCAACCGGTGGCGGCAGGGATGCCGCCATCGAGTCCCGTGGATGAGTTTACGGCGTGTTGGCGAGAGACGGAGTCTCTCTCGAACCTCTTAACTGACATTACAGATGACGGAGGCATTGTATTCCGCTGCACTGGCCGCGACGGCGAGGTGAATTACAGCTGGCGGTAGTGAAACTCGGTGATGGCGTAGGCTTCGAGCAGGGCCTGAGTCACCGCCAACTGACTGATTTGGCACTCCTTGCGCTCTACCAGCGCCACCGCTTGCACATCATCCGGGGCGAATCCGGCCATCCGCAGCATCACCAGGGCCGATTGCAGGGGTGGCAAGCTGGGATTGAAGGCCGCGTTTTCGGCATAACGCCCGCAAAAAATCTCACCCTGGTGGGTCCGTAGTGCAACCCCGGCATGGCTGTGACTGTAGGGGGCATAACTGCGGATGGCCGCCGCTCTGGCCGTTTGCAGCAGAGGGTCTGAAGGCTCTTCCAGCGCGGGCAATGAGTGCTGTTGGCTAACCAGCAAGGCATCCGTTACGCCCAAATCCCGTGGGCCAAATGCTGCAGGGAGCAACTCCTGTAATGTTTGCTGAGTGCTGGGCAGATAGACGGTCAATCCTTGAGCCGAGATGGTTTCATTCATGAATTGACGGCAGTGACCGCAGGGCGAGGCATTGATGGTGATACCGACCAAGCCGGTCTCGCCATGGAGCCAGGCATGGTTGATGGCACACTGTTCGGCGTGAATGGTCTGGCCCAGGCTTTGCTGGGCAAACTCCATATTGGCGCCGAGATAAAAGTTGCCCGAGGCTCCCCAGACGATGGCGCCGACATGAAAGTGTGAGATCAGGGCGTAGGAGTAGGCGGCGGCAACGGGCAATAGCGCCAGCGTAACCCCCCGGCAATCCAGGCCACTGGCCTCGATCAATACCTGCATCAAGGAGGCGGGGATCACGGCCAGCGAGTGATGCTGCTGCAGATGCTGGTTGAGCGGTGCTTGCAGCGCTGACGGCAGTTGGTCAATTGCTTGTTGAACCGCCTGTTGAACCTCAGGGAGTACAGAAAAAGCTGATGGTGACTGTGATGATGACATAGAAGGCTCCAGCGAATGAGGGCCCATTTTATGAAGCAGGCCCCGGGGAGTTTTGCCACAGCGGACACAGTTTTGCAGGGTGGCAAAAGGCAAACGTTTCTCGAGATGCACGCTGTGCGGATGATCACAGAACCGAGGTTAGCCAGCCATACAGTGCGAACATCAGCGGTGCCAAAATCGCGGTCAACAGACCGCAGGCCACCATGGCCAGAGACGAAAACGCCCCCTGGCTGGTGCCTTTTTCGGCGGCAGCGGCGGTCCCCACGGCATGGGAGCAGGCGCCCATGGCCAGTCCCTGGGCTTGCGGATCTGTGACGCCAAATAACTTCAGCAGCGGGAAACCCACGACAGCACCGAGAATGCCGACCAGCACCACAATGGCCGCCGCGATGGCCGCAACACCTCCCAGGCTGGTACTGACGCTCATGGCCAAGGGTGTGGTGATCGAGCGGGTGGCAATCGAGCTCATGATCTGCGATGGCACAGGCAGCAGGCTGCAGGTGATAAAGGTGATACCGACGCTGATCACCACAGAGATAGAGCAGCAGATCAGGATAGGTTTAAGCCGGGCTTTGATCTGGCTTGCTTGCTGGTATAGGGGAATGGCCAGCGCAACGACGGCGGGCTCCAGCAGCAGGTGGATGGGGAGGGCGCCCGACTGGTACTCCGCTAAGGGCCAACCAAAGAAGCTGATCAGCGCCATGATGATCAGCATCGGGATCAGTACCGGGTTGATAAACGGCAGCGGCTTTAGCCGGTAGAGCTGACGGGTTAACCAATACAGGAGCAGCGTCAATGGGATAGCGAAGTAGAAAATCATCGGTTCATTCTCTGATAAAGCCTTCCGACCACCAGCAGGATCAAGCTGATCCCCAGCACCACGTTCAACATGATCACTCCGAGGGAGGCCATGACGGTATCCAGATAGGCGAGTAGTCCGACCGCAACCGGAATAAACAGCAACGCCATATGACGGAGTAACAAGGAGGCCGAGGGCTCAATCCAGTGCATGCGCACCAGTTGGAAGTTCAATAGTATGAACAGGATCAGCATACCCAGTATGCTGCCGGGAAACGCGAATGGCAGGAGCGAGGAGATCCATTTGCCGACGGCAAGACAGGCCAAGATGATAAGAAAACTACCCAAATAGCCGATCAGGCGCTGTAGCATCTGCTGATTCGTCATATGCGATACAACCAAAAATCACGGATGGCTCACACTTTACCATGTTCTTATGGTTTCGGCAGGCGGAATCATGAGTCTGTGGCGTCGCGTTCAGTTCATGTTTATCTACAGCAGTTACACTGTAAATCAGAGCGCTAGAAATGAATAAGGGCAAGTCGGTGTTCTGACTTGCCCTTACTGTTGCTCGCTGCCCTTGAGGCAGTGTGTTACATGGTACATGAATTAACTCTACTTACGTCGACCCCCAGTATAGCGGTCGTTTACTGCTACCCAATGACTGTTCCGAATCTAAGTAGCAACTTAACTATAGCGCAGATTTTTTCGTGTAAAGGTATAAATTGAAAAAATGTTTGTCGCTGCCATCCGGCACCTAGACCTATCCAAGCAGGGATCCGATTGTATGAAAACACCCACCACCTGGTTTGACGCGCTGACAGCGTATTCACCTGCCGCAGGTTTGCTGGCAACACCTGCGCGACAAGGCGCGGTCTGGTCGGTGCGGCTGGATAATATCAGCCCGGCAGCCATCCGCCTGGGCGAATGGCTGTTGTTCGACGGCTTAGCCGCTACGTCCACGACTCCCATCTATGGCGAAGGTTTCCAGATGCTGGCACAAACTGATGGCACCTGGGCTGAGCCACAGCCGATCGGGCGCTGCCCCGATGCCAGTGTCTATCGCATCACCCCGGATGACGGCTATCACAGCATTCACAATCTGCTGATGTATCAGAGCGATGGCGGCTGGATCCTGCTGGGATTTGCCAGTTGTCACCGCTTCGGCGGCGAGTTTCGCCTCTACCCGGACGGCCGACTGCAGATCCTGATGAACACCGAAGGTTTGAGCCTGCTGCCAGGTGCGCACTGGGACAGTGAGTCGTTGGTGATCCTCACAGGGGAAGATAAATCACAACTGCTTGCCGAGTTCTCCCTGCACATCAATCGTGCGCACCCTGCGCTGCCAACTCAGCCCCGTGCGACGGGCTGGTGTTCCTGGTATCACTACTACGCCGAGGTCACCCGTAAGGCGATTGAAGAAAATGTGCTGCAGATGCAGCAACGTTTTCCTGCGCTCGAGTATGTGCAAATTGATGACGGTTATCAGAGTGCTATGGGGGATTGGTTACTGCCGTCGGATCGCTTCGACGGGGGATTGTTACCGCTACTGGCCTCAATCCGCGACTCAGGCCGGGAGCCTGCGCTCTGGGTTGCCCCCTTTATTGCCGAGCCGGGTTCGCAGATTTTCCAGCAGCATCCGGATTGGTTTATTCGGGATGCTGACGGCACGCCACTACCGGCCGAAAAAGTGACCTATGGCGGCTGGCGCTGTACTCCCTGGTATGTGCTCGATGGCACCTTACCTGCGGTGCAGCAACATCTACGACAGCTATTTCATACCTTGCGACATGAATATGGCATTCGCTATTTCAAGCTGGATGCCAACTTCTGGGGTGCGCTGCACGGCGGCCAGTTTGCGGATCGGCGTGCTACGCGGATCCAGGCCTATCGCCGGGGGATGGCCGCCATCCTTGAGGGTACCGGTGACGACGTCTTCTTGCTCGGTTGTAACGCCCCCTTCTGGCCATCCCTTGGCTTGGTTCATGGCATGCGGGTTGCGGATGATGTGGAGCGTAGCGGCCATCGTTTCCGACAGATTGCCCGGGAGATCTTCTCCCGCAGCTGGCAGGCCGACACACTCTGGCAACTGGATCCGGATTGTCTGTGTTTGCTGGACATTCCAGGGCAGAGTGCTAGCCCGGCCGAATACAGCTTTCATGCCGCTATGATGGCGGCTTGCGGTGGCATGTTGTTATTAGGTGATCGGTTAGCCGATCTGGGAACCTATCAACAACAGGTGGTGGCTGGATTGCAGAAATTGGCCCAAGCGCGGGCACCGGCGGCGCGGTTTGCCGATGATCGTTATCTTCTGGGCCAACTGCCGTGGGAGCAGGGGACCCTGTGTTGCTATTTCAATTGGCAAGCGGATCCGATGACTCTGGAGTTGCCGCTTGCGAGCCAGGATTTTTGGTCGCAAGAGCCGCTGCCGCAGGGTGAGTGGACTCTGCCGGCGTATGGCGGTTTGGTGATATGGCATCCGGCCAGGGTATAAAGCCTGCCATTCGATCATAAAAAAGGCCTGCATTTGCAGGCCTTTTGATGTCAGCTTCACCCCAAGTTGCTTAGTCTTGGGTGAGTGCTTCGTTATGGACGCCCATCACGGCACGGCCTGACGGATCGGCCATCAGCTTGAATTGCTCATCCCATTCCAGCGCCTTCGGTGTGGAGCAGGCCACTGACTTGCCGTAAGGCACACAGCGCGCGGCTGATTCCAGCGGGAAATGCTCTTCGAAGATGGCGCGGTAGAAGTAGGCTTCCTTGGTCAACGGTGTGTTGATCGGGAAACGGAAGCTGGCGGCCTCAAACATCTGATCGCTGACTTCATTCTCGACATGCACCTTCAGACTATCGATCCAGGAGTAACCGACACCGTCAGAGAACTGTTCTTTTTGACGCCAGGCCACTTCTTTCGGCAGATAGTGTTCGAAGGCCTCACGCAGCAGATGCTTCTCAATCTTGCCGTTGCCGCACATCTTGTCTTTCGGATTGACACGCATGGCGACATCCATGAACTCCTTGTCGAGGAAAGGCACGCGACCTTCCACACCCCAAGCCGCCATAGATTTGTTCGCCCGCAGACAGTCGTACATATGCAATTGCGACAGCTTGCGAACCGTTTCCTCGTGGAATTCCTTGGCATCGGGTGCTTTATGGAAGTAGAGGTAACCGCCGAACAACTCATCAGAGCCTTCACCGGACAACACCATCTTGATACCCATGGCCTTGATATAGCGAGCCATCAGATACATGGGGGTGGAAGCCCGGATGGTAGTGACGTCGTAGGTTTCCAGGTGATAAATCACATCACGCAAGGCATCCAGACCTTCTTGCACCGTAAAGGTGATCTGGTGGTGGATGGTACCTAGGTGATCGGCGACTTTTTGCGCCGCAGCCAGATCCGGTGAGCCGGTGAGACCAACAGCAAACGAATGCAGCTGTGGCCACCAGGCTTCGGACTTGCCGTCATCTTCCACGCGGCGAGCCGCATACTGCTTGGTGACAGCGGAGATGATCGAGGAGTCGAGGCCGCCGGATAACAAGACACCATAAGGCACGTCACACATCAGTTGACGCTTAACGGCGTCTTCCAGTGCATCGCGCAGCGCCAGCTTGTCGGTGACGTTATCCTTGATGTTGTCGTATTCCATCCAGTCCCGCTCATAATAGCGGGTCAGCTCGCCGTCCTTGCTCCACAGGTAATGTCCTGGCGGGAACTCCTGGACACTCTTGCAGACCGGAGTCAGCGCCTTCATCTCGGAGGCAACATAGAAATTGCCATTCTCGTCATAACCCATATACATGGGGATAATGCCCATATGGTCACGACCGATCAGGTAGGCATCTTGCTCGGCATCGTAAAGGATGAAGGCAAAAATACCGTTGATCTCGTCGAGAAAGGCCGGGCCCTTCTCCTTATACTTGGCCAGAATGATTTCGCAATCCGAGCCAGTCTGGAACTGAAAATCGACGCTCAGCGTCTTTTCCAGATCTTTATGATTATAAATTTCGCCGTTTACGGCCAGGACGTGAGTTCGTTCAGGGTTATAGAGCGGTTGCGCACCATTACCCGGATCCACGATTGACAGACGTTCGTGTACCAGAATGGCTTTATCGGTGCTGTAAATACCAGACCAATCAGGGCCACGATGACGCAGACGCTTGGACATCTCCAACGCGGTCTTGCGCAAGGCAACGGCGTCAGATTTGATGTCCAGAATACCAAAGATAGAACACATGCTTCCTTTATCCTCGAATAGTTGGGCCCCACGTTGGCCCACTGGTCCTTTTCATTCCTCACCCGCCAATCTGCCAGAGGGCGCCGACCCACTGCAAGCAGAAATGTCAGTTTCAGAGCATTCAACGGCAAGTTTGGTGCAACTGCGTGGAAAATCGTCACTTTAGATCAGGTCAATGTCGGCTACTGACTCAAAAATATGATTCGGACGGTAGGGCACCTTGTCGATATCACTCATCTTGCTGACACCAGAGAGGACCAGCACCGTTTCGAGCCCGGCCTGAAAGCCGGCAAGAATATCGGTGCGCAGATTATCGCCAATGATCATGGTGTCTTCCGAGTGGGCCTGCATCTTGTTCAAGGCGGCACGGATGATCCAGGCGCTGGGTTTACCAACATAAAATGGCTGCTTACCCGTCATCCGCTCGATGGGCGCACACAGAGCACCGCAGGCGGGATACATATGCGGGCCGTGAGTATCCGGGTTGGTGGCAATGAAGCGAGCTCCTCGATCAACAAACTGGGCTGCTTGCTGGATCATGTTCCAGTTGTAGTTTCGAGTTTCGCCGACCACCACAAAATCAGGATCCACATCCGTGATACTGAAACCAGCCATGTAGAGTTCATGGGTGAGAGCCCCTTCGCCCACCACATAGACCTTTCGGCCTTCCTGACGGGTGAGAAAGGCTGCGGTGGCCATCGCCGAGGTATAAAAACAGTTTTCGGGTACATGGACCCCTGCGCTTTGAAAGCGATTTTGCAGGTCTTTGGGGGTTTGTCCGGGATAATTCGTAACGAACAGGAGAGGGGTTTCCTGTTCAATCAAGCGATGCACAAAGCCATCGGCGCCAGGGATCAGCTGATTATTGTGTAAAATCACGCCGTCGATATCACAGATAACACTTCGCTTACTACTCAAATGGTGCTCCTTGGCTACATATGGTGCATCCCTCAGGTTGTATCTGGAGTTCAAGAGCTTTGCAATGTTTGTTGTTATCCGTGACTTGAACGCGTGCATCAGCAGAATAATCTGCGGGTTTATGGCATTAGTCGTGGAAATTGAATTCAAATTGCAGTTTTACCAAGTTAATCTGCATACCATCAATGAGCCGAAGCATGTACCTGAATGGCGGAGTATGAAGTAATGGACAAGTTTGTCGCCGGGTTACCCAAAATCGAGCTGCATGTGCATATCGAAGGGACGCTGGAGCCGGAGCTGCTCTTCGCATTAGCCGAACGGAATCATATTGAACTGCCTTATCCGGATGTCGACAGCCTGCGGTCTGCTTATCAATTTACCAATCTGCAGTCGTTCCTGGATCTCTATTATCAGGGGGCTGCGGTGTTGCAGACCCAGGCCGATTTTTTTGATTTGACCTGGGCCTACCTGCTGCGTTGCCAGCAGGACAACGTGGTCCATACCGAAATTTTCTTCGATCCCCAGACCCACACCCAGCGAGGCATCAGCTTCGAGACGGTTATTCTGGGCATACAGTCGGCGCTGGAGCAGGGGGAGCGGGAGTTGGGGATTACCAGTCGCCTGATCCTGTGCTTTCTGCGTCATCTGTCTGAGGAATCGGCCTTTGCGACACTGGAACAGGCGTTACCCTTCAAAGCGTTGATCCACGGTATTGGTCTGGACTCTTCGGAGCTGGGCAATCCGCCCGAAAAATTTGCCCGGGTGTTCGCCCGTGCCAAGACAGAGGGCTGGCGCCTGGTCGCCCATGCCGGTGAGGAGGGGCCAGCATCCTATATCTGGGACGCCCTGGATCTGCTGCATGTGGATCGGGTGGACCATGGGGTACGGGCCATGGATGATCCCTTATTGCTGGCGCGCTTGGCAGCCGAGCGAATGCCGCTGACGGTGTGTCCGCTCTCCAATACTCGCCTGTGCGTCTATGCCACTATGGCCGAACACACTATTCTGGATTTATTGGATAAGGGGCTGTGCGTGACGGTCAACTCCGATGACCCCGCCTATTTTGGTGGTTACATGGGGGCCAATTATCAGGCCCTGGTTGATCATCTACAGGCCTCCAAAGAGCAGTTACGGCAACTGGCACTCAATTCGGTGGAAGCCAGTTGGTTGGGCGACAAGCAAAAAAGAGTGCTGGAACAACGCATTCTTGCCTATGTCTGATGATTGGCAGCTCGGGTAAATCAACCCCCGCGAGGTGATCTTGACGGGGGTTTTCTTTATCATGACGCGATTTTATGATTTTCGAACGAGTGTAGGTGTGCATGTCGACATCCCGTGATCCGGTCTTTGATACCCGTTTTAAACCCGGCTTTCTCCATCCTCGCCATTGGCCTACCTGGATCAGTTTGTTGCTATTAGTGGTGCTGGCCTGGTTTCCGGTGCGTCTGCGTGACGGGTTTGCCCGCAGCTTCGCCCCCTTGGTGATCCGTTTTTCCAAACGGCAGTGCAATGTGGCGCGTACTAATTTCCGGCTCTGCTTCCCCGAGCAAACCGAGGCCGAGCGTGAAGCGCTGCTCAAAAGCAGTATCGAAATCGGCTTGCAGACGTTCCTGGCATTTGCTGAAGCGACCAGTCTGCCCAAATCCATGTTCCTGCGCCGCTTCACCATCGAGGGGTGGGAGCATGTGACTCGGGAATTGGCGACCGGCAAGCCAATCATCTTCATGATCCCCCATTCCTGGGCCATCGATCTGGCTGGCTTGTATATGACCGCCCTGGGCTTACCCATGTGTACCATGATGCATAGTGCAAAAAACCCTGTGTATGACTGGTTTATCAATCGGCAGCGGGCGCGGTTTGGCGGCAAGATCTACGAGCGTAGCGTCGGTATCAAACCGGCTATTAAATCCATGCGGGACGGATTTCATTTTTTCTATCTGCCGGATCAGGATCATGGCGCGGACTTGAGCCTGTTTGTGTCGTTCTTTGGCCAGATGAAGGCGACGTTGCCGGCGTTACCCAAGTTGGTCAAATTAGCCGGTGCCAGCGTGATTCCGATGTTCAGTGCCTATAACCCGCAGTCTGGATGCTATGAGTTAATTTTCCGTCCAGCCATGGAGCCTTATCCAACAGCGGATCTGGAGGCCGATACCCGGCGCATGAATGAGGAAATCGAGATCATGCTCGACCCCAGACGCGAGCAGTATATGTGGTTCCTCAAATACTTCCGGACTCGTCCAGCCGGGGATTTGACCAAGGTGTATGACTAGTTCCAAGACGTTCTGAATAAACCCGAAAAGGATGCAAGGGTGGATTACAAAGAGCTGGCCGATCCGGCAACCCGGACTCTGGTCGAAGCATTACTCGGATCGGAGGCCATCACGGCCCGCAAGCGCTGGGCGTTGCTGCAGCTGAGCGTATGGCAGGAAAAGGGCTGGGTCGAATCCTTGGCTGCTGCAGGCTCCTACTGCATAACGCCTGTGGGGCGTCACTACTTTCAACATGCGCTGTTGGAGTTGCAGCTGCATCAGCAACCCGATGTGGAGCTGGATCTGCAGCAACTGGCGCTGGAACTGCCACCCCGGGTTCATCGGAAGGTGTTGGCCGCCGTGCTCCGCGGGAGCCGCGATTATCGCTGGGGCGATGACGAACTGGCTACGCTGGCGGCCGAGGGAACCTACGCAACCCTGGACGGTCTGCTCCGGATCCGCACTCAGGTGCCGTTCAATCTGTTCTTTACCCAGGGCGGTTTGCTGGATGCCAAACCGCAACTGCAGTTGCTTGGTGAGGTGATACTGCCTGAAGCGGCTCTTGAACAACTGCACAAGGTGCTCTGGACCGAGGCACCGCCTGAACAGATCATTACGGTAGAAAGCAGGGCTGCCTTCGTGACCTTGCAACCGCGAGCTGGACAGCTGGTACTCTTGACTCCGCCGCAGCATACCGGGCTCGCGGTGCGTTTTATCTCAGCGTTGACGCCCAACTTTACCTGGTGCCATTTCGGTGATTTACATCCCCGTGCACTGACTCACCAACTTCACCTGGCTGAACGCCTCAAGCGGCCACTGCACTTATTACTGCCCCAAGAACTGCCTGCGCTGGCTGCCCGGATGGGGAAACCATTACCTATGGACACGCGGTGGCGTCTAGCTGAAATCCCGACCTCACTGCAGTTGTCACTGGCCTCCTTGATTGATCAGCAGCGTTGGTTGGAGCATGAAGCGATGACGCTGTTTGTGCAGGATCAGCTTTCTGCTCTCTTGCCGTGACAATCTGGAGAAAAACCATTTTTTACCATTCGGCAGAGTGATATAACTGGCACTCGCACCCGTCTGGTGCCCCGTGCGGGGTCAACAGCGGGAGCAGGCCAGCTGCCATCGACAACCAAACAAAGACAGGGATTAACATGTTTGAACAGGTAACCGCCGCACCCGCTGATCCGATTCTGGGTCTGACCGATGAGTTCCGTAACGATGCCCGTAGCCACAAAATCAATTTGGGGGTTGGTATTTACAAGAATGATGCCGGAGACACACCGATCCTCTCCTGCGTCAAAAAAGCAGAGCAAATCCTGCTGGACACGGAAAAGACCAAAAATTACCTGAGCATTGAAGGCAATGCTGAATATGGCCAGTTGGTGCAGCATTTGCTGTTTGGTGCTGATCACGAGATTGTCACCAGCAAGCGCGCTCGTACGGCACAAGCTCCAGGTGGCACAGGTGCCCTGCGCATTGGGGCCGAATTTCTGTCCCGGCAAAAACTCAGTCGCAAGGTATGGATTTCCAATCCAACCTGGGTGAATCACTTCCAGGTTTTCGGTGCGGCGGGTTTAGAGACCGGGGAATATACCTATTACAACCCGGCGACCCGTGGACTCGACTTCGATGCCATGCTGCAATCCTTGTCCCAAGCCCAGGCTGGTGATGTGGTGCTGCTGCACGGTTGCTGCCACAACCCGACCGGGATTGACCCAACTCTCGAACAATGGGAAGTGCTGGCCAAGTTCTGTGCCGAGCGCCAATTGCTGCCGTTCTTCGATTTTGCCTATCAAGGATTTTCCCGTGGCGTCGATGAAGATGCGGCGGGTCTGCGTTTGTTTGCTCGCTTCAATCGCGAATTGCTAGTTGCTAGCTCTTTTTCCAAGAACTTTGGTCTGTATAACGAACGGGTCGGGGCCATCACCCTGGTGACCGAAGCCGAGGCGGTTGCGAATGTCGCCTTCAGTCAGGTCAAAGCAGCGATCCGGGCCAACTATTCCAATCCGCCTGCACACGGTGCCGCCGTAGTAACCACTGTCCTCAAGGACGCCGCGCTCAAACAGGAGTGGATTGCGGAAGTGACCCAGATGCGGGATCGGATCTGGCAGATGCGTGAGCTGTTTGTCGCCAAGCTCAAGGAGCAAGGCGTCCAGCAAGACTTCAGCTTCATGACCGAGCAGAACGGTATGTTCTCGTTCTCCGGTTTGAACAAGGATCAGGTCGCGCGGCTGAAGAATGAATTTGCGGTCTATATCGTTGGCTCAGGACGTATCAGTGTCGCCGGGATCACCAGTGGTAACATTGACGCTCTTTGTCAGGCCATTGCCAAGGTGTTGTGATGCGTTGTCGCCGAATGTGTTGGTTCATTCGGCGCCATTATATGGCGCATAAAAATGAAGCCATCATTGATGGCTTCATTTTTATAGATAGTTAACTCAGAATTTACTCTTGGCCGACGCTGACGCGTCAACTCGCGGGTATGATTTGGCCTAGCAACATGGTGAGATGCTGCTGCAGATACTGATGAAAATCGGCCCGGAACGGTGCTAAAACTTCATTTTGCAGCGCAAGTGTCATCATGGCACTGGGATGACTGAGCTTCCAACAGCCTACGATGGCAGCGAAAATATGTAACAACAAGTTGATAACCTGATCCAAACTCATACCAAATTGCTGGTTGAGTTGTATGCCTAATGGTTCAAAAACTTGCAAAATATAGGTTTTGAATGCGATGGCTTCTTCTTCGGTCAGGGGTTTTTCCAAGACATCAGCCAGAACAGCGGTCAATTTACAAAACAGGGGTTGTGCAACCAATGCTGCGGCCAGTTTCTCGACGCTGGGCGCCAGAAATACCTGTTGCAGTGATGGCGACAGAATAGCCAACTCTCGGCGATAAATTTCGAGAAATATCAGCTCCTTGACTCGGAAATAGCGATACAGAGCGGCTTTGGTAATACCGACTTCACCCGCTATTGTGCTGAGATTACATTCGTCGAGAGTATTATTGGCTAATAAACCTTTCGCTGATGCCAGGATGGCTTCTACTCGATCTGTTTTTTCTTCTTGCCGTCTTGCTCGCCTGTACGGTCGCATTACCATTTTGCTCCATGTCTCCGAACCGGTCCTATAACGCATTCATTATCATAAGATAAGGCTAATATTGCTACTGAATTAGCTAAATCTTACGCCGTTCATCTGCTGTATATTTTATCACTCACCTGTNTAGGGAAGGTGCGAATAAGCAGGTCATTTCTTCCCAAGCTGACTCGCTGATTAAAATTTCGCGGATCTGGGCCGATTTTTTTCCCGCAAACACATCGAATCAGCCTGTTTAGGCTGTTTTTTCGACATTTCTGGCGTTATTTCCGGTTTTTACTGAGATCTCTCCCACTGACGTATCATTTGGTCCACCCGAAACAGGT
>NZ_BAAGVN010000004.1:0-41636 GCF_054780855.1 Pseudaeromonas pectinilytica | reverse complement strand
ACCAGTCTGGGCGAGAGCTTCAGCGTGGTCCTGGTGGATGACGACAACACCTCGCTGACCCAGAGCCTGGATGTGACGGTGGCCGACGATGCTCCGGTCCTTACCTCGGTCGAGTCTGCTGCTCTACTGAACAGCGATGCTGGCTTTGCCTCTGGATCCTCGGTCTTGAACCTGGGTGCCGATCAACCGGCGATAGGTGATTTGACCGGCAATATTCCGGGATGGGATGGCACCAGTGTGACTTATGCCCAATCGTCCCTGACCTCTAATGAAAAACCGGTCTACTTCTTCGTGGATCCGAATAATCCAGAAACCCTGTTTGCTTACACCAGTGAAACGGCGGGTGCTTATGATCCTGATTCATTGACACAGTCCCTGATCTTCACCCTGGATTATCAGGAGTCTGGTGATTACGCCTTGACCATGGACGGTAAACTGGATGCTCCGACTCAAGAGTTTGGGGCCTCATTCTCCACTACCATTGGTGGGAATCAGGATTACTTGGTGGTCACCAACACAGGAGGCATTTACAAACCCGGTGCTACCATTCCGGATGGTCAGACTGTGGTCATGATGATTGATTCTGCTCCGGGTGTAACCGTGAATTCCAGTCAACAAGGTCTGGGGGCTGACGGTCAGTGGATTGAGGGCGATGCGGTCATCAATTTCAACTTCACGACTCCAGTTGTCAGCGCTGAGTTCAAGATCGATATTCAGTCCGTGAACGAGGGTGCTGACACAACGAATGATGTCGATTGGGTAGTTCACGGCACCGATGCCAATGGCAATCTGGTGACCGAAAGCGGAACAACCCCCTTCACCGATGGCGTCATGACCCAGATCCCGACCACATTGACCCACATTACCAAGGTCGAGTTGTCGGATCATAGCGATCTTGACGGCAGTAGTTTCCGGGTGAGTGGTTATGAGGTTGTCGATCGGGTTGATGAGGAGCCGTTTGATAAGTCGTTTGTGGTTGGTGTGACGGATGCGGATGGTGATACGGCGAATGGTCAACTGACAGTTACCTTCAACCCGGATGGTGACACTCAGTTACTCGTCGGTTCGAATGCCAATGATGTTGCTGGTAGTTCAGCTCGCTTCATCACGACGGCAGATGCCGGAGCCATTGCGACAGGGAGTGGTGATGACATTCTGGTGGGCGATGAAGGGCGTAGTAGTTTGGTTGGTAAGAGCGTCAATCTGATACTGATGCTGGACACATCCGGCAGTATGGACTCCAAGATCAGTTTTGATGGTGGCCATAACAACACGACCCGTCTGGAGGCCATGCAGGATGCAGTGAATAACTTGCTGGCTAATCTAGCCGGTGGGGCTGCCGATCATGTGCGGGTTCATATCATCGACTTCGACAGTACTGCGACCAGTCTGGGTTCGTTTGATGTCAAAGATGGTGAGCTGACGGCGGCGGAACAGGCAGTTAATCAGCTGAAAGAGGGTGGTATAACGAACTACGAGGCAGCCTTGCAAGCGGCGTTGAACTGGTTAGGCTCAAGCGGAAGTGATGCGCCGTTAACTGGGGCTAATGTCATCAACCAAGCCATCTTTATCTCCGATGGTCAGCCCAATAGTTGGCTGATAGGGAATAGCTCCGATTTGGCTAATTACAAGCACCCGGACGGTTCAGAGGCCGAGGCTCTCAAGCAGATTTTGGGACTGTCTGGATCCGATAGCGTCAATGAGGTCGCCTTGTTGGAACAGTTGTTTGCCCAGATCCAGGCCATTGGCATCAATGTTAGTGCCAATGATCTGAACGTTCTGAATCGGGTCGAAGGCGAATTGGCGAATGTAAGCCCTGACGCGGCCACTAATATCACCACCGCTCAACAGCTCGATGATGTATTGGCGAACCTGGATCCATCATTGGTATTGCGTGACGCCGGTAATGACCAGCTTTCTGGTGATGGCGGTAATGATCTGCTGTTCGGTGATGCACCCTTTACCGATACGCTGGCACATAATGCCGGGCTTATGCTGGCGGCTGGCGCAGGCTGGCAAGTCTTTTCCGAACTGGAGGCGGGTCAGAGTACGGTCGATGGTTATGATCACTGGACTCGCGCCGATACCGTTGCTTACATCCAGAATCATGCCGAGGAGTTAGCGCAAGAATCGGGTCGTAATTTAGGCAATGATATCCTGGATGGCGGCGCCGGTAATGACTATCTGTTTGGTCAGGAAGGCGATGACCAGCTCGATGGCGGCGTGGGTAATGATCAACTGTATGGCGGTTCCGGTAGTGACGAGATGACGGGCGGTAACGGCAATGATGTCTTTGTCTGGTTGAAGGGGGATGCTGATAAATCAACCGATACCATCACTGATTTCACCATCGGTCATGACAAGCTGGATCTGGCCGATGTCTTGAACGATCCGACGGGTAATCTCTCCAACTATCTGTCCGTTACCGGCAGCGGGGACGATGCTCTGGTCAAGGTTTACAGTGCGGGTAATGCCAGTGGTGGCGGCACTGCAAATTTGACCATTGTTCTGGACGGTTTGGCCTCAACGTCTACCGAGTTGCAACAGTTGCAGGATTATCTGCTCAATCAGGATGGAGTCATCAAGTAAATCGTGGGCAACGGATTGGGCTCTCGGGCCCAATCCGGATAGTCCTTGGTCGGTTAGCATGAGTTGTCGAGCGATTGGTGCACAAAGCAGTTGCTTGCCAACTGATGAATTGGTTAACTAGCGGCGAATTGATGTGGGTATTTGATGGCGTTTCGGGAGGCCGAGTGGCGATGATTAACTGGCTGGAAGTAGAAGGCGTTCGCTATGAAGGGCAAGGGGATACGATCCATTGCCAGACGGCGGTTGGCTTCCATTCTCAGTTGCCGGGCCACACGCTGGATGGACTGGAGGTTGCCGATGCGCAGGGTAATCCATTGGGATACCTGAGCGTTGACTTTGAATCGGGGAATTTGGCGATTTCACCTTTGGCCTCGACGGCGGAGTTGGCCTCGACCCAGATCCTGATGTCCGATGAGAGTGGTGTGCATGCGATCAGCCTGCACGAGATCGAATCGTCGCCTATGGATTTATCCTGGTTGGCAGCAGAGTCAGATTTTTTGGATCCGGCTGTGTTGGCGGCACCGCTGGAGCCGCAGGAGAATTACACCTTAGCGTTATCCTCGGTGGTGTCAGATGGTGACGAAACTCTGGATGCTTTTTTTGGCGAGAGCTCGACTCACGAGATCCCGGCTCATGAGGTACTGTCAACGGACACCTCGTTGCAGATGACATCCGTGTATCTGGAATATGGCGTCGAACCGCTGCATATGCCGTTATTGCCTGAACATACCGATTTACATCATCTGTTCTGATCGGTGTTCTTGTTAACACCTACCTATCTATGACTCTGCGATGGAATAACCTGTCATGCTGAAAACTAGTGCTCTTCTTACTTGCCTGTTTATCTGTGCGGTTCAGGCTCAGGAACAGGGCGTTCCGGCGAATGCACCCCATATAGTGACCACCGGAAGTGCGGAAATTCGGGTACCAGCCGATATGGCAACGCTGGATTTTTCGATTAGCTTGTTGGAAAAAGAGACCCTCAAGGCTCGGCAGGCGGTGGATGCTCGGGTGGCGGCGTTTGTGAACGCCTTGGAAGCTGCCGGATTTAAACGCCAGGATCTGGTGGCGGGTAATCTGCAATTAAGCCCTGAGTATGTGTATGCCGACAATCAGAAGCCCAAACCCAATGGCTATCGGGCGACACGGGAAGTGAGTGTACGCCTCTACCAGTTGGAGCGTGTCAGTCAGATCATCGATGTGGCGTTGAAAGCTGGCTTGGAATCGGTGCAACGGATCCAATATGGTGTGCGTGATGAGACTCGCTATCTGAATCAAGTGCGCCAGCAGGCCATTGAGGATTCCAAAAGTAAGGCGAACGAACTGGCCAAGGCCTATACCATGACGCTGGGTAAGGTTTATTCGATTCAATACAATACCACGACGCCACAACGCCCCATGGTGATGGGGAAGATGATGATGGCAGAGGCGGCCCCGGCAGACAGCTATATTGCCGATGATATCCGTTTTAGTGATAACGTCAGTGTGGTGTTCAATCTGGAGTAATGCCGCGGATTGTTTAAATTCAAGCCATAAAAAAAGAGCCCTTGCGGGCTCTTTTTTGTGCATCCAAGTACAGGATTAATGCAGGATCCGGGCGCGGATGGTGCCATCGATTTGCTTCAGACGTGCGAGGGCCTCTTCGCTGCGTTCCGTTTCAACATCAATGACCACATAGCCGATGTCCGCTGTGGTTTGCAGATACTGACCGGCGATGTTGATCCCTTCGTCGGCAAAGGCTTGGTTGATCTTGTTCAACACCCCGGGCTGGTTGCGGTGAATGTGCAGCAGACGGCTGGAGCCGCGATGCTCGGGCAGCGAAACCTCCGGAAAGTTGACCGCCGACAGCGTGGAGCCGTTATCGGAGTACTTCACCAGCTTGCTGGAGACTTCCAGGCCGATGTTCTCTTGAGCTTCCTGAGTGGATCCACCGATATGGGGGGTCAGCAACACATTATCGAAAGCTTGCAACGGAGAAACAAACGGCTCGCCGTTGGCTGTCGGTTCAACGGGGAACACATCGATTGCGGCTCCAGCCAGATGACCACTGGCCATGGCGGCGGTCAGGGCCGGTATATCGACCACGGTACCGCGTGCGGCGTTGATCAGGATGGCGCCAGCCTTCATCTTCGCCAACTGGGCTTCACCGATCATGTCTTTGGTCGAGGCAGTCTCAGGCACATGCAGGGTGATGACATCGGACATCGCCAGCAGTTCATCCAGGGTGGCAACCTGAGTGGCGTTGCCCAAGGAGAGCTTGTTCTCTATATCGTAGTAATAGACTTTCATGCCGATGCTTTCGGCGATGATCGACAATTGAGTGCCGATGTGACCATAGCCGATAATGCCCAGCTTCTTGCCGCGAGCTTCGACGGAGTTGTTGGCGCTCTTGTCCCACTCGCCGCGGTGAGCCTTGGCATTCTTGGCCGGGATACCCCGCAACAGCAGCAGGATCTCGCCCAGCACCAGTTCGGCCACACTACGAGTGTTGGAAAACGGCGCATTGAAGACCGGGATGCCACGCGCCGCAGCTGCTTTTAGATTGACCTGATTGGTACCAATGCAGAAACAACCAATGGCGACCAGCTTCTGTGCGGAAGCCAGCACTTGTTCGGTCAGGTTGCTCCGTGAGCGGATACCGACGAAATGAACATCCCGGATTTTTTCAATCAGTTCAGCTTCTTCCAGCGAGCCTTTGATGTATTCGATATTGCTGTAACCAGCGGCCTTGAAGGTGTCGACTGTGTTGGGGTGTACACCTTCCAGCAGCAGGATTTTGATCTTGTCTTTTTCCAGTGATACTCGGCTCATTTCGGTCCCTCATGCGCAACGTTATGGATGCAACGTCAAGTCACTCAGCTTGTCGTTCCATGTCTGGTGAGGGGAGTAAACTAGCAAAAAATAGCAATGTTGGGCAATCAGCTTTCGGTGCCGGAGTGCAGTTTCCTCCGGCATTTCCATGAGGACGGCGCATCTTGGCACCCGATGACCGGTGGTGCCTGAACAAAATATCTGCGGTTGTCGCGCTTGGTAGGCAAACGTTTACGAGGTCAGGTACTCCATCACCCGTTCCGTGTTCAGTAATTGTACCGGGTCGGGGATCAGTAAATTCTGCCACATGAAGTTATGGTGCTCGATGATGCGAGTTGCTTCCAGATGGGGGCGATTAGCCGTGGTATGGGCATCTTCAACGGCGATGAGTTGATAATCGAGACTGGCGGCGGCACGCAGTGTGGTATCGACACAAAAATCGGTGGCACAGCCTGTGATGATGAGACGGCCAACGCCCAGTGAATAGAGCAGCGGCTGCAGCCCGGTGCGGTAAAACGCATCACAAGCTGTTTTGCGGATCAGGTGATCCGTGGGTTCACGGTGTAGTTGTGGCAATAAGTGCCATCCGGCGGTATGAGGCTCTAAGGCATCATCCGTCGGGCCATCATGTTGAATAAACACCACGGGCGTGCTTTGCTGATGACAAGCATCGATGAGCAGATTGATATTGGCGACGACACTGGCGCTGCGGTATCGACTTTGTTCCGAGGCAAAGAGTCCCTGCTGCATGTCGATGACCAGCAAGGCTAGGCGGGAATGAGTTAGCATGCTCAGCTCCAATTGAGATGAGATGCCATGCTAGCAGAGCCGACTGCGGCCCGCTATCTCGGGTCGGGCACCTGGAAACACAATAGGAAAATAATATGATTGCATCACGTTGGTTGTTCGCCATGTTGCTGGTTGCCAGCAGCTCTTTTGCTGCTGATTCTGTGGTGGTGGGTACTGACAGCGCCTCCGGAAACACCATCATCTCGACGGGGCCGCGTCGTACCGACGTGCTCATTCCGGTGGATGGCACCGCCGAGCGAGTGTGCTGGTTTGATGGACAAAAGTTCTCTAAAGGCGCTCGGATCAAGGCCGGAGATGAGTGGTTAGTCTGTGCTCGGGAAAATGATTATGAAACCAACGGTAGCTTGAGCTGGCGAGCGGCCGCCGAGCTGTCGCAACAGAGCGGCAGTAAAATCCAGATCAATTAGCGTCAGCTGGGTGATGGCTGAGCGTCAATAAGCGGGAAAAGAGTACAAGATAAGGTTTAAAACGCCTCCAGCTTGTACATTTGTTGCTCTGTTTTCTAGTCTTTGGGAAGAGATAAAGCTCTGACAGGAAATGAGCATGACGCTTTCCCGATTATTTAATGTCTGCATGATGGTCATCTTGCTATTGGTCACCTTGTTACTGGTGCGGGTCCAGATCAGCATGGTGCGGGATTCCATTCATGACCAGATGGCCGCGAATTTGGAAACCGCATCAACCTCGCTAGGCTTGGTGTTGCAAGGGGCCTTTTTAGGTGGCGATCCTGTGATGGCGGAAACCATCGTCAATGCGATGTTCGATGGTGGCTACGTCAAGTCCATCCGGTTAGTGGATCCGGATGGCAAGGAACTATTCAAGCGTGAGTTTGCTGATGATGAGGCATCCGCTCCGGATTGGCTGGTGCAGATGTTGGCATTTCCCCGCACCGAGCTATCCCGTGAAATTACCGATGGCTGGAATGTGCTCGGTACCTTGCACATCGAAGGTCACCGCGGCTATGCCTATGGCTACTTATGGCGAGCCGTGCAGTCGCAGCTGTGGATCCTGGGAATTGGTTTGCCTCTGGCCGTCGTGGCGATAGCGCTTCTGGGCCATGTGCTGTTGCGACCATTGCGCCGTGCCATCATGCGTATTGCTATTTTATCTCTCAATCACCTCCCGGGTACCCTACCGGGCTCTGCCATCCGCGAACTGGATGCGTTAGCCCAGTCCGTCAACCAGCTGATCCAGGAAAAACATCGCAACTACCTGCGTCGTAAACTAAAGCTGCTCAGGTGGCGGCAAAGTCTGGGGTTCCATAAATCGCCTCGGGTTGTTACCTCCCTGACTCCACCTAGCCAATTCAGATCTACCCAGGGCGATATGTTGCTCTATCAACGACTGCCGATCCCGATGTCGACACTCTTGACCTGGCGTCAGAGTGAGAGTCGGGATTCTGAACGCATCTGGCTGGAGTTTCAGCGGATATGGCCTCTTGCGTTGGCAGAGCCCGGGCGCGGGGTGCCGATTGCATTAACATTACTGGCGGATCCCTGGTGGCCGCAGTTACGCGCTTTGTTATCGAGCCAAGGCCCTTTGCAACTGGAGTGGCAGGCCACAGCGGATGCCTTGCCTGAATGGTGTTTTGAGCGGTTGTTCGAACTCTCCCGATTGGGGTTTATCCATCAGCTAGGCAATTTCATGGCCGATAAATCCAGTTTCCTGCTGCTGGAAAAAATGCAGCCACAGTGGGTGATTACGCCGTGGCAGCCCGATATCCCGCCAGCCTATTGGATTTTGCATAATGTTACTGTCCATGATCTGGGGGCCGGGGTGTTGCTCGAGGACGCACCGCAGACGGAATCGCTGCTGGAGCTGGAGTTTAATGGCTATTCATTGGCGGGAGGTGGCGATGGGCTCACCTCTTAATCGGCTCCTCTTCGGAGTGCTTCTCTGGAGCCTCAGCCTGTTGAGCTGGGGCGCAACGCGAGGACCGATCGTGATTGCCGGTGGCGATCTGAACGGCGTCTATTTCCAGATCGCGGGCGAGTTTTGCCGTTTGGCCTCGCTGGACAATCCGGATCTGGTCTGCTCTGTGATGCCGAGCGCTGGCTCGACTGAGAATTTGCAGCTGTTGCGTGAAGGTCTGGTCAATTTGGCGCTGGTCCAAGGGGATCTTCTGTATTGGGCGCAGCGCGGCGAAGGTCCCTATCAGGGACGAGCTATCCCGCAACTACGCTCTGTGATGGCGACTCATGCCGAGCCGTTCACCTTGATGGTGCTCAGTACACAAACGGCCAATCTGGCCTCACTACAGGGTAAGCCGCTCTATCTGGGGGCTGAGCATTCAGGCTCGCGAGCCACGGCCTTGCTGGTGCTCAAACAGTTGGGATTACCCGATGTGGAGCAGCAGGAAGTTGCGGTTGATGACCCGATGACGGCACTGTGCGAGCAAAAAATCGCGGCCTGGGCTATGGTCATCGGTCATCCTAACAAACAGGTATTGGATACGGTCAAGCGCTGCGCCATTCGCTTCGTTCCCATACTACCGAGGAATAAGCCGGGGGCGGCCGAAAAGTATCCCTTTTATCGCGTCAGCCAAATTCCGGGACGTCTCTACCCCGGGGTGCTGACCAATACGCCAACCTTGGCATTGCCAGCCATCATGGTGACGACGGATCGCATGGACGATCAGTTGGTCAGTGGGCTGATCACGGGCTATTGGCAACACCGTAAATCCTTTAACAAGAAAGTATCGGCCTATGCCAATCTGTTTTGGCTACCTGCCCATATGCAGCAAGCGGCCATGCTTATTCCCATGCACCCAGCTGCCGCTCCTGCGCTAGCGGGCCTGCGTTAATCCGGATGATTACAGAACCATGCGTGGCGATTTGAAGTTACCGTTGCCGATGCGACTACGATAATCGGTCCACAGTTTGAGCCGATCCGCATCACCGACCAGTTGCGTTTCTTTGCGCTGATTCATGATCCACAGGCTCTTGGCATCAAAGCTGTAAACAGGGAATAGATCCGGACGCTTGCTGGCTGGATATAAGGCGGCTTTGATATTATCCAGCACCAATGGATCGGACTTCTTGGTCGGGTAATAAGCCAGCACCATATGAAATTGGTTGTAATCCAGCGCCTTGACGTAGACCAGTCGCAACTTCTCCTCGGCAACCCCCAACTCCATCAGGGTGTAATACTTAGCCAGGCTGTAATCTTCGCAGTCGCCACCGCGCGCCCCTAAAAACTCCAGCGGGCGTGCCCAGAAATCATCCTTTCCCCACAGACGCTGATCCGGTACGTAGATCAGTTGATTGAAGAAGTTGTTGACGCTCTCGATCTTGCTGCGCTCGGCCATACTCTCCTGACGTTTCAGGGTGGCGAGCCATTGATCGATGCGCGGTAGTACGGCGGCACCGTAGGTTGCCTGGAGTTGATCCCGGAGTGTTTGCTGGCGCAGATAGGTTTCCAACGGTGAGTCGGTGGCTTGTGCGACGCCACACCATAGGCCGGTGAACAGACTTCCGAGCAATAGCAGTAGAGAGTGATGAGACATAAGTGCCAATCCCGAGGCTATCAATACTCTCTTGAGCTTAGGATCCCCACCTGACAAGTCAAAACTCGCGGTCGCGAACCATGGCTGATGCCGTGTGTACCAGTGCGGATATTGCGGGGCGAGGGAGAGCGGGGAATACGCCAGTCTGTGGTCAGCCTCAGGCCAGTGGCATGACCACCTCGCACGACGGCTCTGCTGCCGACTGTGCCACTTCAACCTGCAGGGAGATTGGACCCCGGCTTTGGCAGCAACAGGGCAATACTTGACCTGGCCCGACATAGGCGAGCGGTGGGGAGGGATAAACCAGATGTGCGGCTTGCTCCGGCTGCGCCAGCTGCAAGCGACAAGCACCGCAGTAACCGCTGCGGCACTGATATTCGACGGCATGTCCGGTACGCTCCAACGCGGTGAGCAGGGTCTCACCGGGCTGGAGTTTGAAACGGCCGCGCGGAGTGATCAGCATGGGGTCCGTCATGATGCGCTCACGGTTGGGGTCGTTACAGGCTGAAGCCATCCAGATCACCGGCGTTCATTTCGCTGTCGATCTGGCCGACTAGATACGAGCTGACCTCCACCTCTTGTGGCGCAACCTGCACATTGTCGGAGCTGAGCCAGGCATTGATCCAGGGCAGGGGGTTTGGCTTGTCGGCGAAGGGAGGGGTCAGTCCGACGGCCTGCATGCGCACATTGGTGATGAACTCCACGTACTGGAACAGTATGTCCCGATTCAGACCAATCATGGAGCCATCCTTGAACAGGTATTCGGCCCACTCTTTTTCCTGCTCGGCGGCGCGTAAAAATAACGCCTGACTCTCGTCACGACACTCGGCGGCGATTTGTGCCATCTGCGGATCATCCTTGCCACTTTGCAGCAGGTTGAGCATGTGCTGAGTGCCGGTCAGATGCAGGGCTTCATCCCGGGCAATCAGCTTGATGATCTTGGCGTTGCCTTCCATCAACTCGCGCTCGGCAAAGGCGAATGAGCAGGCAAAGCTGACGTAGAAGCGGATCGCCTCCAGCGCATTGACACTCATCAGGCACAAATAGAGTTTCTTCTTGAGCTCATACAAGGAGACCTGAACAGTTTTGCCGTTGAGCAGATGTTCTCCCTCGCCAAATTGCTGCCAGAGCTGGGTGGCGGCAATCAACTCATCGTAATAGCTGGCGATATCATCGGCCCGCTTGATGATCTCCTGGTTGACCACGATATCGTCAAACACCAGCGCCGGATCCTTGACCAGATTGCGAATGATGTGGGTATAGGAGCGGGAGTGGATGGTCTCGGAGAAGGCCCAGGTCTCGATCCAGGTCTCCAGCTCGGGCAGGGATATCAGCGGCAGCAAGGCCACGTTTGGACTGCGGCCCTGGATCGAGTCCAACAGGGTCTGGTACTTGAGATTAGACAGAAAGATATGCTGCTCGTGAGCAGGCAGAGCCTGATAGTCGATGCGATCCCGCGAGACATCGACCTCTTCCGGGCGCCAGAAGAAGGAGAGCTGCTTTTCGATCAGCTTCTCGAAGATTTCATGCTTTTGTTGGTCGAAACGCGCCACATTGACTGTCTGCCCAAAGAACATGGGTTCTTGCAGCGAATTATTGGCGGGTTTGCTGAATGTACTGTAAGCCACGGTCTGGATCCTTCAAGGCTATCTCACGGGTTTCATTGGCCTCATGGCTATCCCCTCCGCAGAGGGGATACCGGGCATTAAATTTTGCAGGCACCGCCCGCGCAGCCATCATCCTGGGTCTGCTGGGCATCATCGGCACCATCACGGGTGTTGTGATAGTAGAGGGTCTTGATGCCGAGCTTGTAGGCATTGAGCAGATCAGTGAGCAACTGCTTCATTGGTACCTTGCCACCGTCAAAACGCGATGGATCATAGCTGGTGTTGGCCGAAATCGACTGATCGACAAACTTTTGCATCACCCCCACCAGTTGCAGATAGCCTTCGTTGGAGGGCTGGCTCCACAGCAGCTCGTAGCGCTCTCTCAAGGTGGCGTAGTCGGGTACCACCTGACGCAGAATGCCATCCTTGGAGGCCTTGACGCTGATGAGTCCCCGTGGTGGCTCTATGCCGTTGGTGGCATTGGCGATCTGGCTGGATGTCTCGGAGGGCATCAGCGCCGTCAGGGTGCTGTTGCGCAGGCCGTGAGTGGTGATGGCGTGGCGCAGGCTCTCCCAGTCCAGTTGCAGCGGCTCGGCACAGATGGCATCCAGATCCCGCTTGTAGCTATCAATCGGCAACACGCCCTTGGCATAGGTGGTTTCATTGAAACGCGGGCAGGGGCCAAGCTCCTTGGCCAGTGCTACGGAGGCCTTGAGCAGATAGTACTGAATAGCCTCGAAGGTTCTGTGGGTCAGGCCCAACGCGGAACCATCCGAATAGCGTACGCCGTGTTTGGCCAGGTAGTAGGCGTAGTTGATGACGCCAATCCCCAGCGGACGTCGCCACATGGCACCATTTTGTCCCGCCGGAACCGGATAGTCCTGATAATCGAGCAGTGCATCCAGGGCGCGAACGGCCAGATCGGCCAAATTTTCCAGTTCATCCAGCGAGTCGAGAGCCCCCAGGTTGAAGGCCGACAGGGTGCACAGGGCAATCTCGCCATTGTCATCCCGCAAGTCGTTCAGCGGCTTGGTCGGCAAGGCAATTTCCATACAAAGGTTGCTTTGCCGTACCGGTGCCACGGCCGGATCGAAGGGGCTGTGGGTATTGCAGTGATCGATGTTCTGGATGTAGATACGCCCGGTTCCGGCTCGCTCCTGCATCAACAGGGAGAAGAGCTCGACCGCTTTGATGCTCTTTTTCCGGATCGCAGGGTCTGCCTCATACTGCAGATACAGGCGTTCAAATTCGACCTGATCGGCAAAGAATGCATCGTACAGGCCGGGGGCGGCCGAAGGGCTGAACAGGGTGATGTTGCCGCCCTGGATCAGACGCTGGTACATCAATTTATTGAGCTGCACGCCGTAGTCCATGTGGCGCACCCGGTTGTCTTCGACACCGCGGTTGTTCTTCAGTACCAGCAGGGATTCCACTTCCAGATGCCACAGCGGGTAGAACACGGTCGCCGCACCGCCGCGTACACCGCCCTGGGAGCAACATTTCACCGCGGTCTGGAAGTATTTGTAGAACGGGATACAGCCAGTATGGAAGGCTTCGCCACCACGGATCTCAGAGCCCAAAGCGCGGATCCGACCGGCATTGATGCCGATGCCCGCTCGTTGCGAAACATAGCGCACCACGGCCGAAGCGGTGGCGTTGATGGAATCCAGGCTGTCATCACACTCCACCAGCACGCAGGAGCTGAACTGGCGGGTCGGCGTACGGACGCCTGACATGATCGGCGTCGGCAAAGAGATTTTGAAGGTGGAGCAGGCATCGTAGAAACGGATGACATACTCCAGGCGAGTATCCTTGGGGTAACGGGAGAACAGGCAGGCGGCAACCAGCATGTACAGGAATTGCGGACTCTCGTAGATGTCGCCGGTGACGCGGTTTTGCACCAGATACTTGCCTTCGAGCTGCTTGATGGCGGCATAGGCAAACAGCATATCCCGCTCATGATGCAGGTGGCGATCCAGCTCCTGGAGCTCCTCGGCGCTGTAATCCTGCAGCAGATGAGCATCGTAACGGCCTTCAGCCACCAGTTTTTTCACATGCTGATACAGAGGCGGCGGGGTGAATTCGCCATAGGCCTTCTTGCGCAGATGAAACATCGCCAGGCGCGCAGCCAGATACTGGTAATCCGGGGCATCGGTGCTGATGAGATCGGCGGCGGCGCGGATCAGGGTCTCGTGAATATCGGCTGTCTTCATGCCCGCATAAAACTGGATATGGGCGCGCAACTCGACTTGGGAAACCGAGACATTATCGAGCCCTTCGGCAGCCCAGGTGACCACGCGGTGGATCTTGTCCAGATCCAGGGGTTCAGTGCGACCGTCGCGTTTGGTGACTAGCAAATTGGTGTTCATTCCCGTACCCATTCCTTGTTGTATGCCGGCCGTGTCGGCGCGGTGAAGTCTCAGGAACACAGCGATGCGTGATCAGGACTATGCCCGAGGGCCCCGGAGACAGCGGGTGACGGTAGTGCCAGGAGCTGGCATGCATCACAAGGCGCGGGGCAGGATGCAAACAGGGTGCATCCCTGGTGGGCGATGTCGGTGATAAATACTACATCTAGTGTTGTTGTGGTTTCGAGGCACAACATAGCGGGCATCGACGGCTGCTGCAAGGGACTGCCGCGGGGACGAGTTGTGGATAGATCTTTACAAGGCCCGTACAAAGCGGCTTTGCGGTGGTTACAAAAAAATACATTTTTTTTTCATGTTTAGCCTTGCGCCAATAGGTGGCTCAGGGAAGCGCCAGATTGGCGCACGACTTGAGTGTGGATGGGGCGCCAGATCAGTGAGGGACTAGCCACCGGTGCAAGGCGGCTACATCATCAAAGTTCCAGTCGGCCCCCCATTCGGTCGTCGCTTCTGCTGGGTCCATATAACCCCAACCGGCAATGGCGGTCCGCATCCCGGCGGCGCGTCCGGCTTCGATATCGCGGATGTGATCGCCGACATACAAGCACTCTGCTGGCTCGACGCCGAGCTGGGCGCAGGCATAGAACATAGGATCGGGATGGGGCTTGCGCACCGGCAGGGTGTCGGCGCTGACAATCACGCCGCAGTGGGGTAGCTCCGCCACTTGTGCCATCAAGGGCTCGGTGAGAAACGCCGGTTTGTTGGTGACGATTCCCCAACGGATGCCTTGGGCGTTGAGCCAGGCGATAAACTCCGGCATGCCCTGGTAGGGACGCGTACCTTCGTAGAGATGGGCGGCGTAGTAATCCAGCAGGGCTTGCCGCAGGGCGGGGGTATCCATGCGCGCCAGCTGCTCCTCGCCAAATCCAGCCTTGAGCAGTCCCAAGGCTCCATCGGAGGCGATGCGGCGGATCACTGTGTCCGGCAGTGGTGCCATGCCCTCGCGCTGGAGGACATGATTCACTGCCGCACCCAGATCGGGGGCTGTGTCGAGCAGGGTGCCATCCAGATCAAACAGGACAGCGGCAAAGCGCGGAGCAGCAGAGTGTGACATCAGAATTACTCCGGTTTGTGGCAGTGCAGCATGTAATTGACATCCACCTTGTGGGTCTGGCTGAACTGGCCCAGCAGCGGGTTGTAGCGCACGCCGCGCATCTGTTTGAGCTGCAAGCCAGCCTGTTCTGCGAAGCGGGCGAGCTCCGCCGGTTGGATGAATTTTTTATGATCATGGGTACCTTTAGGAACCATGTTCAGCAGGTATTCAGCGCCCACGATCATCAGCAGCCAGGATTTCGGATTGCGATTGATGGTGGAGAAAAACAGCTGACCGCCGGGTTTGGCCAGCCGTGCGCAGGCGCGCACCACAGATGCCGGATCCGGCACATGCTCCAGCATCTCCATACAGGTCACCACATCGAATTGCCCCGGTTGCGCTTCGGCCAGCGCCTCGACGGTCCCCTGGTGATAGTGAACCTCGATGCCGCTTTCCAGGGCATGCAGGCGGGCGACCTGCAGGGGCTCCTTGCCCATATCCAGGCCGGTGACTCGAGCGCCCTGACGGGCCATCGCCTCGGAGAGGATGCCGCCGCCGCAGCCTACATCCAGGATCTGTTTGCCAAACAGGCCATTGCTGTGCTCGGCGATCCACTCCAGACGCAAGGGATTCAACTGATGCAATGGTTTGAATTCACCCTCCAGATCCCACCACCGGCTAGCAACGGCTTCAAATTTGGCGATTTCCTGATGGTCTACGTTCATGGCGACAGCTTCCTAAACGGCATAGTGGGAATGGCGAGCCATTATAACCAAGCTCTCGCCCTGTGACAGCAAGCCATTCTGGATGCTGGGGAATCACCCATTTTTGTGCTAGAATGCCGCCCTTATGCTTTCAAGTAGATTGAAGTAGGGACCTAGGGTTATATGAGTGAGCTGGCCAGAGAAATCACGCCAATCAACATCGAAGATGAGTTGAAGAGCTCCTACCTGGATTACGCCATGAGCGTCATCGTGGGTCGAGCTCTGCCGGACGTGCGAGATGGTTTAAAGCCTGTGCACCGTCGTGTCCTGTTCGCCATGCACGAACTGGGTAACGACTGGAACAAGGCCTACAAGAAATCGGCCCGTGTGGTCGGTGACGTAATCGGTAAATATCACCCGCACGGGGATATTGCTGTTTACGACACCATAGTGCGGATGGCACAAAATTTTTCCATGCGCTACATGCTGGTCGACGGTCAGGGTAACTTCGGTTCCGTGGATGGCGACTCCGCGGCGGCGATGCGTTACACCGAAATCCGGATGAACAAGATCGCCCACGAATTGCTGGCCGACTTGGACAAGGAAACTGTGGATTGGGTGCCGAACTATGACGGCACCGAGATGATCCCGGCGGTGATGCCGACCAAGATCCCCAACCTGCTGGTCAACGGTTCGTCCGGGATCGCGGTCGGGATGGCGACCAATATTCCGCCCCACAACCTGACCGAAGTGGTCGAGGCGTGTCTGGCGCTGATCGACAATGGTGAACTGACCATTGATGAGCTGATGCAATATGTGCCGGGTCCGGACTTTCCGACTGGCGGTATCATCAACGGCCGCTCCGGCATCATCGACGCCTATCGCACGGGTCGTGGCAAGATCTATGTCCGCGGCAAGCATCACATCGAGACCGATGAGAAAAACGGTAAAGAGAGCATCATAGTCACCGAGTTGCCGTACACGGTGAACAAGGCGCGTCTTATCGAGAAGATTGCGGAACTGGTCAAAGACAAGAAGCTCGAGGGCATCACAGCCCTGCGCGACGAGTCGGACAAAGATGGGATGCGGATGGTGGTCGAGTTGCGCCGCGGCGAAGTCGCCGAGGTGGTGCTCAACAACCTGTATGCCCATACCCAGTTGCAGAACGTGTTCGGCATGAACATGGTCGCCTTGGTCAATGGTCAACCCAAGACCTTGAACCTCAAGGAGATCTTGGCCGCCTTCATCGACCACCGTCGTGAAGTCGTCACTCGTCGTACCGTATTTGAACTGCGCAAGGCGCGGGATCGTGCCCATATCTTGGAAGGTCTGGCGATTGCGCTGGCCAACATCGATGCCATTATCGAGCTGATCCGGAACTCACCGAGCCCGGCGGAAGCCAAGGCGGGTTTGATTGCTCAGGCTTGGGCTCTGGGATCCGTCGCTGCCATGCTGGAGCGTGCCGGTGATGATGCCGCACGTCCTGAGTGGCTGGAGCCGGAATACGGCATCCGCGAAGGCCAATACTTCCTGACTGAACAACAAGCGCAAGCCATCCTCGATCTGCGTCTGCACAAGCTGACAGGCCTCGAGCATGAGAAGATCCTGGATGAATATCAGGAACTGTTGAACCAGATCGCCGAACTGTTGCGCATTCTGAACAGCCCGGCACGCTTGATGGAAGTGATCCGTGAAGAGCTGGAGCTGGTGAAGAGCCAGTTTGGCGATGCGCGTCGTACCGCCATTCAAGCGGCAAGCATTGAAATCAATATGGAAGATCTGATCACTCCGGAAGATGTGGTGGTGACGCTCTCCCATGAAGGCTATGTGAAGTATCAGCCGTTGTCCGACTATGAAGCCCAGCGTCGAGGAGGCCGCGGTAAATCGGCCACCAAGATGAAGGAAGAAGACTTCATCGAGCAACTGCTGGTGGCCAACACCCACGACACCATTCTGTGCTTCTCCACGCGCGGCAAGGTGTACTGGCTCAAGGTCTATAATCTGCCGGAAGCCAGCCGCGCCGCACGTGGTCGCCCCATCGTTAACCTGCTGCCACTGGACGAGAACGAACGGATCACCGCGATCCTGCCGGTCAAGTCCTATGACAGTGACAAGTACGTGTTCTTCGCCACCGCTGACGGTACCGTGAAGAAGACGGAACTGTCGGCCTTCTCCCGTCCGTTGAGCTCCGGTATTCGTGCCATCACGCTCAAGGATGGGGATGAACTGATTGGTGTCGATATCACCGATGGCAGCAACGAGATCATGTTGTTCTCCGATGCCGGTAAGGTGGTGCGCTTCGCTGAAGGTTATGCCCGCGGCGACGCAGACAGTGACACCGATGATGACAGCGAAGAGCTCGAGACTGAGTCCGAGAGCGATAGCTCTGAGGCGGTCGAAGGCGCTGATAGTGCGGAAACCAAGGTCAGCACCAAGGGCGTCCGCCCAATGGGCCGGACCGCAACTGGGGTTCGTGGTATCAAGCTGGCGAGCGGTGATCGCGTGGTGTCGCTGATTGTGCCTCGTGAGGATGGCGCCATCCTGACGGCTACGGCCAACGGTTATGGGAAACGGACTGCCTTGTCCGAATACCCGACCCGTAGTCGTGGTACTCAGGGCGTTATCTCCATCAAGGTCGATGAGCGCAATGGTAAGGTCGTCGGGGCCGTGCAGGTGACTGAGCAGAATGAAATCATGCTCATCACCAATGCTGGAACCCTGGTGCGTACCCGCGTTACCGAAGTGAGCATCATCGGTCGGAATACCGGCGGTGTCCGTCTGATCCGTACCATGGAAGGCGAAGAGGTGGTAAGCCTCGAACGTATCGCCGAGCCGGTGGTCGACGAGAGTGACGAGTCGTTGGTCGATGATGCCATCGAGACCGGGATTGATGCGGAAGCCAATACCGACGTCGAAGGCGATGCGCCAGCCACCGAACAGGATGCTGACGAATAACGTCTGATGACACGAGGCGGCCTGCGGGCCGCCTTTTATTTATCCATCATTTGGTCAATGCCGGGAAATGGCATCGACCGAGTCGATGAAAAACCTTTTGCGCCGGATCACGGTTCGGTGTAAAAGCTGGTAGTTCCAAGGAAGCCAACGGAAGAGAAGATGAGCAAGGTTTATAACTTTTGTGCAGGCCCGGCCATGCTGCCGGAAGAGGTAATGGCGCAAGCCCAACGCGAATTCATCGACTTTAGTGGTCTGGGTGTCTCCGTGATGGAGCTGTCCCACCGTGGCAAGGAGTACATGGCGGTTGCCGCCGAAGCGGAGAAGGATCTGCGCGATTTGATGCAGGTGCCGGACAACTACAAGGTACTCTTCATGCACGGTGGCGGTCGCGGCCAGTTCGCGGCAGTACCCCAGAATTTACTGGGCGGAGCCAACAAGAAGGCCGACTACCTGCTGTCAGGTGTCTGGTCCAAAGCGGCACTGACCGAAGGTCAGAAGTTTGGTGATATTCAGGGCGTCGAGGGTGTGGTCAAGCACGATAATGGTGGTTTCTCGCTGATCGAGAAGCCTCAGTTCCGTGCTGATGCGGCCTACGTGCATTTCTGCCCGAACGAAACCATTGAAGGCATCGAGATGTTCGATCTGCCGGCGACCAACGGCATCCCGCTGGTGGCGGATATGTCCTCGACTATTTTGTCCCGCCCGGTGGATGTCAGCCAGTACGGCATCATCTATGCCGGTGCCCAGAAGAATATCGGTCCGTCCGGTTTGGCGGTGGTGCTGGTACGCGATGACTTGCTGGGGAATGCCCGCCCCGATACACCGGCAATCTTTGATTACAAGGTAACTGCCGATAACGATTCCATGTTCAATACCCCGCCGACCTATTCCTGGTATCTGGCCGGTCTGGTGTTTAAGTGGTTGAAGCGCCAAGGTGGTCTGGAAGCCATGGAAGCCCGGAATATCGAGAAGGCGAAGTTCCTGTATGACTATATCGATGCCAGCGACTTCTACAGCAACCATGTGGCGCTGAACTGTCGTTCGCGGATGAACATTCCATTCCAGTTGAAGGATGCCGCTCTGGATGCCGCTTTCCTGAGTGATTCCAAGGCTGCCAATCTGATGGCGCTCAAGGGACATCGCATCGTCGGTGGCATGCGAGCCAGCTTGTATAACGCCATGCCGCTGGACGGGGTCAAGGCGCTGGTATCCTTTATGGAGCGCTTTGCCAAGCAGCACGGTTGAGTCAGATTAAGCTCCATTCATTAATAGAATCAGGGCCCTACGGGGCCCTGATGTTACCGATTGTCATAGCAAAGAGATCAGTATTATGGACTATTTGGCATTGGCCAACGCCGGGGTTTCCGGCTTGCAACCCTATCAGGCCGGCAAACCGATTGAGGAGCTGGAGCGTGAGTTGGGGATCAGCGACTGCGTCAAACTGGCATCGAACGAAAATCCATTGGGGTTGAGTCCGAAGGCGAAACTGGCGATTGAAGCGGCATTGGCCGATTTAACCCGTTATCCGGATGCCAACGGCTTCTATCTCAAGCAGAAGCTGGCTCAGACCTTCGGCCTGGATGCGGCGGGTTTGACCTTGGGCAATGGTTCCAATGAGGTCATTGACTTGATTTTTCATACCTTCGTCAGCCCAGGCGACGAGGTCATTTATGCCCAATACTCCTTCATCGTCTATGCCCTGGCCACCCAGGCGCACGGTGCCGATGCGGTAGTGGTGCCCGCTAAAAACTGGGGCCACGATCTGGACGCCATGCTGGCGGCTGTTACCGACAAGACCAAGCTGATCTGTATTGCCAATCCGAACAATCCGACCGGAACCGTACTGCCTCCGGCCGAACTGGAAGCGTTTCTGGCGCGAGTGCCAGAGCATATTCTGGTGATCCTGGATGAAGCCTATAACGAGTACATGGATCCGGCATTGCGAGCCGATAGCGCGGCCTGGGTAGCGCGATTCCCGAATCTGGTGGTGACTCGGACGTTCTCCAAAGCTTACGGCCTGGCGGGTTTACGCCTGGGCTATGCGGTGACGACCCCCGAGCTGGCCAGTGTCCTGAACCGGGTGCGTGAGCCCTTCAATGCCAATGCTCTGGCCCTGGTTGCGGCGCAAGCCACCCTGGAGGATAGCGATTATCTGCAGCGCGCTGTGGCGTTGAACCGGCAGGAAATGGCGCGCTATGAAGCCTTTTTCAACGAGTTGGGATTAACCTTTATTCCATCGAGCGGGAATTTTATCACCGTCGATCTGGCTCAACCCGCGGCGCCCATCTACCAAGCGTTGCTGCAACAAGGGGTGATCGTGCGTCCTATCGCAGGATACGGCATGCCGAACCACTTGCGGATCAGTATTGGGACCGCGCAAGAAAACGAGCGCTTCTTCAGTGCCTTGCGGCACATTCTGCAATAACTAGATCCCTTTAGTGAAAACGCCGGCTTGTCCGGCGTTTTTTGTTTCTGCGCCCAGCATCAGTATCCACCTGAATACAAAGAGAAATGTTATGGTTCTGCCGCTGTGAGCGGATAGCCATTCCTGACAAATTTGCCATAGTTGTATAAAGATTAATCCCACTTTGTAACGTTCGTCATGCTTGTGGGTGCACTGATCTGGTATCAAAAGAACATATACACTAACTGGTGGTTTGTAATGTCCGATTCAGTCTCTTCGCTGTCTGACGCTTCGTTATTTGGGGCCGGAGATCTGGGACCCGATTTCTTTTACCTCTCTTCTGATGGCCAGTTTGTCTTGCTCGCCATCGAGCCGGTAGAGGCGCATGTGGATGCCAAGGTACTGGCTGCTCTGCTGCAACATTCCAACTTTAGGAATTATCAGGTCAGTGACAAGGCACTGCAGGATGCGGCCAAGAATTTTCAGGAACTAAAATCCCAGTCGTCGCCCGATCAGGCCTCTTCACATTCGGTGATGATCGTTGCTCGGCGTCAGGATGGCCAAGTGACGGTGGCATTGAGCAAAGATGCCATGACGGCCACGGCAACCGTGACCGCTCCCTTTGCCGGCAAACCGGTCGATGTGGCCCAGGTGCGGGCCAGTTTGCATGCCGCCAGCATTACCCATGGTATCAGTACCCAGGCGATCAGTGAGTTATTGGTCCAGGTGGCGGCGTTGCCGCCCGGTGCACAGCTCAGTGCTGTGGTGGCCGAGGGGCAATTGGCTGTCAATGGTGCAGACAGTCGATTCGAAAAGCTGGTGGAAACCTTGCGCGAGCGTATCTTGCGCCCTCAGGTGCAAGATGCACGACAAGATCGTGTTGATTTACGGGATCTGGGCGTCATGGTGACTGTGGTGCCTGGTGATGCGGTCATGTGTCGCTATCCACCGAAGCCGGGGATCCCTGGGTTCAAGGTCACCGGTGAGTCGCTGCCGGCTAAACCCGGTGTGGAGGTGCCCTGGAATATAGGGGCTGGAACCCAGCTCAGTGCGGATAATCCAGAGCTGCTTGTTGCGACGCAAGAAGGGCTCCCTCAGGAGATTGAGCACGGCATGCAGGTGGATGAGGTGCTGAATATCCAGAATGTCGATGCCAAGTTTGGGCATGTCACTTTTTCCGGTAGTGTCATGATCAGCGGGAATGTGTGTGAGGGGATGCGGATCAAGGCGGGTGGCAGTGTGACAGTGGCGGGTCTGGTGGAATCGGCCTCGATAGAGGTGGGAGGGGATCTGTTAGTCGAAAAAGGCATCATAGGTCACCCCTTGCATCAGCCGGGACGTTATTCCTGCAACATCCGCTGTACTGGTGCTGTCTCCGCCCGTTTTGCCCAATATGCGGACATTTGTGCAGGCCATGATGTCACCGTGGGTAGTCAGTTGCTGCACTGCCGGATTGAAACTCCTGGTTCATTGACTATCTCGGATGCCAGCCGGAGTAAAGGCTCACTGTTAGGCAATGATATTGTTGTTGGCAAACAGGTTCTGGCTGTGACGCTGGGGGGAATGGCCGACACCTCGACCCAGATCACTATTCGCGGTTGCTATCCAGAATTACTGGCGCGCAAGAAAGAATTGCGCGGAGCGATTGAAACGAGTGAGCTCACCATCAAACATCTCGAAGATGCCGAAGCCAAAGTGCACCAATTGCCTATTGGCGAGAAACGTAATCTGTTGAGTCAAAAGATTGCGGCGACGCGTACTCATCTGGTCGAACAGCTGATCGAGGAACAGCGGGAATGGGATCAGGTCAATGCGGACCGCGAGGCTTTTTTGGCACAAGCCCGGGTCTTGTGTGCTCGCCATCTGTATGCTGGGGTGAAGGTCGAGATTGCCGGTTTCAAGCTTACCAGCGAGCGGGATTACCCAACTTGCCAGATTATTCACCAAGAGGGGCAGTTGATCGTCGAACCGCTGTTGGCCATTCCAGAGCCGGCACCATCGGACAAGAAAACCTGAGCTCGAGTTTTCCCGTGCAATCCCTTCTTGTCACTCCCTCGTCAGGGCGCTTATGGCTTGCCCTGTTCGCGTGTGGCTGATACTGTCGCCAGACTGTCCGTTATCCACCCGTTGTAAGAGAACAGGAAGTTATGAAAACCCTGACATTGGAACCCATAGCCCGAGTCGAGGGCACCGTCAATTTGCCAGGCTCCAAGAGTGTATCGAATCGCGCTCTGTTACTGGCCGCGTTGGCAAAAGGTACAACCCGCCTCACCAATCTATTAGACAGTGATGATATCCGTCACATGCTGGCCGCGCTGAAATTATTGGGGGTGAAATACGAGTTATCCGCCAACAAGACCGAGTGTGTCGTCCACGGTCTTGGCCGCCCATTCTCCGTGAGCGAACCGCTGCAACTGTTTCTGGGTAATGCGGGTACCGCGATGCGGCCCCTCTGTGCCGCTCTTTGTTTGGGAAATGGCGAGTTTACTCTGACGGGTGAGCCGAGAATGGAAGAGCGCCCCATTGGGCATCTGGTCGATGCCTTGCGTGAGGCGGGCGCCAAGATCCACTACTTGAAGAATGAGGGCTACCCACCGCTGACCATTGATGGCAAGGGGCTTTGGGGCGGCGAAGTTCATATTGATGGCTCGGTGTCCAGCCAGTTTCTGACTGCGTTTTTGATGGCGGCACCTCTGGCTGCCGGTGATATCCGGATCAAGATCAAGGGGGAGCTGGTTTCCAAACCCTACATCGATATCACCCTGCACATCATGCAGCAGTTCGGGGTTCTGGTAGAACATGACAACTATCAGATCTTCTACATTCGCGGTAATCAGCAGTACATGTCGCCGGGAGACTTCCTGGTGGAGGGCGATGCTTCATCCGCGTCCTACTTCCTGGCCGCCGGTGTGATCAAGGGCAAGGTCCGGGTCACCG
The DNA here is from genome assembly GCF_054780855.1 of Pseudaeromonas pectinilytica. NCBI lineage: Bacteria > Pseudomonadati > Pseudomonadota > Gammaproteobacteria > Aeromonadales > Aeromonadaceae > Pseudaeromonas > Pseudaeromonas pectinilytica. The sequence continues at coordinate 17,855 of NZ_BAAGVN010000004.1, read as the reverse complement.
GGATCGGCAAGCACAGTATTCAGGGGGATATCCGCTTTGCGGATGTGCTGGAAAAAATGGGTGGCAAGATCACCTGGGGTGAGGATTATATCGAGGCGGAACAAGGTCCGTTGCATGGCATCGACCTCGATTTGAATCATATCCCCGATGCGGCCATGACCATAGCCACCACGGCATTGTTTGCCACCGGTAAGACCGTGATCCGCAATATCTATAATTGGCGAGTCAAGGAAACGGATCGCTTGAGTGCTATGGCGACCGAGTTGCGCAAGCTGGGGGCTGAGGTTATCGAGGGTGAGGACTACATCGAAGTCACGCCTGTTGCACATCTACAGCATGCTGCCATCGATACTTACAATGACCACCGGATTGCCATGTGCTTCTCATTGGTGGCCTTGAGTGATACCCCTGTCACCATCAATGATCCGGGTTGTACCTCCAAGACATTCCCGGATTATTTTGAAAAGTTGGCCAGCATCAGCCATTCATGATGTTGATATGAGGGTGAGCTCAAGATTGGGGCGCCTGATGAGGCGCCCCTTTGTTTTGGTTTTTACTCCGATGTTTTTATCCGGCTCGACGTCATGGATCGCCCGGCTCGCTTTCTTTGCCGTGAGGATGCATCGATATCCCTGGCGGGATGAAAACTAAGATAGACTGTCGGATCTGGCTCAGCTCAGTAATGGGGACGGCAATTTGTTTACATTTTCATGCTCCGGACAACAAACAGGCCAGGCCACTATCACAGTCCATGCGGTTGACTGGTCAATGATTGGTGACGTGGCATTCAGCTGTAACGATGATGCCTTGGCTTGCTCACTGCTGACGGGATGTCGGTGTGATGCGGCTGGTTTTTTCAATCTGCTGGCGGGTTGTAAACCGGTGCAGGTCGAGCAATGGCTGGAGTACTTGAAAGAACGCGGTGTCATTCGGGATCTTCAGGTCACCATCCTTCACCCCGGAGACGGGGAGTATGCTCAAAAAACCGGGCTCAAAGGGGAGGAGCTTGAAGCATTACTGTCGTTATTTTACCGGATTGGCGGTTTTAACCGCTTGCAGATCACCCGCTATATGAAACAGCGCGGAAACGCTTCCCTGCTCTCCACGCGCTACGGTAAAGAAGAGCTGGAGCGGTTTCGTTTGCTTAATGAGGTGTTGCGCTTACTACACCGTCTCAAACGCGAATAACCTTACGCTATGGGCTCTATGCTGTAGCCATGGGTCAGTGGGGTTGGCCTGGCAATCAGGTACCCCTGGATCGCATCGATGTACATGGTTTCCAGCAACTGTTTCTGCGCGATATTTTCAACTCCTTCGGCGATCACCACACATCCCAAGCGGTGAGATACTTCGACGATCATGCGAATGAATTGTTGACTGGTATGTTCCCGCTCCAGCACGTTGATCAGACTCGGGTCCAGCTTGATGTAGTCAGGTTTAAGCTCGCGATACAGCCGGAATGACCCCAGGCCCTTGCCAAACTTCGAAATGCTAGAGCGGCTGCCTACGCGTCGCAACATCTCAAACAGACGGGTACTGGCCGCCAGGTTACAATCCAGCAGGTCTTCATCAACTTCAAACACCAGATTCGCGGCAACATTGGTGTCCCGCAGCAGTTGCCGCTCCAACCAGATCAGGAATGCCGTATTCATCAGGGCATTGGCCGACAGATTGATGCCCCAACGCTGATTGGCAAAATTTTGTTGGCTATGCTGCTGCATGATCAGCTCGATGATTTGTTGTTCCAGCCGGATGAGCAGGTCATGGCGTTGCGCCATGGCGAGCAGGGTTTCTGTCGGCATCACCTGGCCATTTTCACCCACGAAACGGGCAAATATTTCGGTATAGGTGCGGATCGAGATATTCATGCTCTGGATTGGTTGTTGCATCAATAAGATGGCCTTACGGGCTATGACATCGGCGATCACCTGTTTCCAATAACTCTCGCCTTGCAGGTAATCCTCACTGTCTTTTTCTTGCAGGTACCACCCATTGGTCACACTGGTCTGGGCTTTGGCTAACGCCAGATCACTGCGGCCCAGGATCTGCTCCGGCTCTTGTCCCGGCTTCAGCAGCGTGAGGCCGGTATAGGCCACGCTTTCCAGTTGGTTATCTTGTTGATATTGATCAAACGCTACTTTCAGTTCTCCGCCTAGTAGCGTTGCCTGATTGCTATTGCCAACCTTAAGCAGCACGCCAAAGTCACTGCCTCCCATCCGGTAGACGCGGGCATTCGCTAGTCGTTTGGCGCTCTTGTTGATCAGATTGGCAACGTCGATCAGGTACTTATCGCCAGCCACGAAGCCTCGCTGCTGGTTGATGGTTGCTAATTCGGTGGCTCGAACTATGGCCAGTAGTGAAAAAGAAACCTGCTCTTCATCATGCAGGATCTCGGTCAGATCCTGGCGAAAGCTGGTTCTATTCAATAGATTGGTCAATGGATCCTGGTTGACGCGCAACTCTAGTGCCAATGCATGTTGCTCGGCTTCTGCCAACTGCAGTTCCAACTGCTGACGCATGCTATGTATGGCTTCCGAGACTTGGTGCATCATGTCGTCGGGAAATGAGTGTGGCTGTTGAATCTCGTCCAGTAGCCTGTGTTGGAGGGTCTGTACCATCTTCTTCTGTAATGCCAACATGCCGCCGATTGCCAGAATGATGGTCAGCAACGCCAGAACACTTTGTATGGCCAATATCGGAACGAGCTGAGCGTGCTGGAGATGGTAAATCGCCTTCTGCCCGGGTTGTGGCAGGGCGACTTCCCCTGTTAAAGCTGGATAGAGCAGCTCCAGAAACCCTGTCGTGGCCTCGGAGGTTTGCATCAGCGTGCGCTGACTACTTTGTTCATAAATGGTAATGGCGGCGAGGTTGAGCTTATTCTGGATGTCGGTTAGCAATTGCGGCGTGAGGCTCGCGTTCGCTAACTCGGCCTGTAACAGGGTCGCGATATGCTGATTGCTCTGCTGCAACTGTTGGCTTTGCAGCAGATAGATGGCTGCGCCATTGAGCAACAACAAGCTAGCCATGAGCAACAAGGCCTTCTGCTTGAGCGTGGTCATCGGATTGCGCATCTTGTTCCCATCCCTATCCAAAAGAAACTGTTACGGCCTGCCGATCCTGAATCATCCATAGCCAGTTGGCTATGTTGATCCTTCAGCTACTAGATAATATCCATGTCTACTTATTAAGCAAAGACGATAAGCAAAGAGAGTGCCATCTCGCTCATGCGCTACGGGCTCACTTCGTGAACTCGCGCCGGATGCGCAACATCCATTTTGTGTCTTATTTGAATCCAGAATAGCAAATTGGCAGCAAAATGAAGGGAATCAGAACGACAGAAACACAAAGGGACACATGATTGTGTCCCTTTGTGTTGAATTGGCTCCTCCTGCTGGACTTGAACCAGCGACATACGGATTAACAGTCCGCCGTTCTACCGACTGAACTAAGGAGGAATTGAAATTTGGCTCCCTCGACTGGACTTGAACCAGTGACATACGGATTAACAGTCCGCCGTTCTACCGACTGAACTACGAGGGAATTGAAACTGGCTCCTCCTGCTGGACTTGAACCAGCGACATACGGATTAACAGTCCGCCGTTCTACCGACTGAACTAAGGAGGAATTGAAATTTGGCTCCCTCGACTGGACTTGAACCAGTGACATACGGATTAACAGTCCGCCGTTCTACCGACTGAACTACGAGGGAACAGAGTCTCTTCGAGACGCCGCGCATGTTACTGATTGGCCTGGAGACTGTCAACCGCTGCGCCGCTTATTTGGGGAAAAACGGCCTGTTCGGTGAAATGCTGCACAACGACGTATTATTCTTAATCAACAGGCGGTTACTCCGTCGATGTTCGTATGAAAAATCATGCGCTGACAGACGGGATGGATGGCTTGATTGCTTGCAGAGGGTGGGCAGGTTCAGAGAGCTTCAAATGGTGAAATCCTCTACCGGTCGGGCGTCTGAATTTATGCACAGCGTGCGGAAGTCGCGTGGTGTCTGGCTTGGCGCAAGTTATCCACGGTTTCTGTGGATAACCATGTGAGTTAAAGTTTCAAACCTTGCTGTAACCCGCATGTCATAAGGCTTTGCACGAGTTCAATAGAAAAGAGTTGAAATAATTTAATTGAATTAAATCAATGTGTTGCTGTTTATGGTGTTTTGTGCTGAAGCTGAGGCAGGTTGAAAAATTTCGGGTAAGCGAACGCTATGCCAATTGTGCATTGTTTTGGCGCATTGTGCTCTTTTTTGGTGGATAACTGCAGGAATGATGCCGAAATAAACTGGCTCCCTCGACTGGACTTGAACCAGTGACATACGGATTAACAGTCCGCCGTTCTACCGACTGAACTACGAGGGAATCGCTAGGCGAGGCCGACAATAGTAGAGATGGACTCCATTTAGGTCAATAGGGAATTGTGTGATGAACTGCAAACTCGGTTCGGTTTTTTCAAATGCTCGATAAGGCTAAAGGATCATTTTGCTTGGCTGTTTACCCATCGAATTGCAGGGTAGAATAGCGAAAAATCGCTGGAATTGAGCTTTTGAACGTCAACTTGCTGTCTGGTCCTATTCGTCCGCAACTTATTCGCATGACTCTGACCTTGATGGTCGGCATGTTGACCATGATGAGCTTTAATTTGCTCGATACTTGGTTTATCGCCCAGTTGGGAACCCGTGCGCTTGCGGCAATCAGTTTTACCTTTCCGATCACCTTTTCGCTGATTAGCCTGACGATTGGCATGGGGGTTGGCACCAGTGCCATTCTGGGGCGTTATTTGGGACAGGGGCGCGAGGAAGAGGCCAAGCGTAAGGCTCTGAGTGCCATTCTCTTTGCGTTTGGCTTCATGGTCGTCGGGGGTGGGGCTGGCTTGCTGTGGAGTGAGCCACTGTTTGTCGCTATGGGCGCCGATGCGGATGCCTTGCCGCTGATCCTCTCGTATATGCACATCTGGTTTGCCGGTTGTGGTCTATTGGCCGTTTCCATGGTCGGGAACGCGATCTTCCGGGCGTTTGGCAACACCCGCATCCCCAGTGGCATCATGGTCGCCGCCAGTTTGGTCAATGCCGTGCTAGATCCGGTGCTGATTTTCGGGGTTGGGCCTGTGCCTGCGCTGGGGATCCAGGGGGCTGCCATTGCCAGTCTGCTCTCTTGGGCGTGCGGCTGCGGTTTGATGCTGTGGATGTTGTGGTTTCGTCATCGTCTGCTGTCATGGCGACAGTTTGATCGTTATGGCTTATCCGATGGTCGCGAAATTTTACGTATCGCCATGCCTGCGGCGCTCGCCAATATGTTAACGCCACTGGCCACGGTACTGCTGACCGCATTTGTGGCTCGTTATGGTCAGGAGGCGGTTGCGGCGTATGGGGTTGGTAGTCGTCTCGAGTCCGTGGCTTGCCTGTTTATTCTGAGCCTTTCTATGAGCTTACCCCCTGTTATCAGCCAGAACAGTGGTGCTCGCCAGTTGGCGCGGGTCGCGGAGGCCTATCGCAGTGCCTTACAGATGGTCTTAATGATTCAACTGGCTATTTACCTGTTGCTGCTGCTCGGGTCGCCCTGGATTGCTACTGCGTTTAGTGATCAAGCCGAGGTGCAGCGCCTGTTATTGCAATATTTGTGGATCCTGCCTTTAGGGTATGGGCTACAAGGGGTGATCATCTTGACCAGTTCCTCCTTGAATGCCTTGCATCAACCGCGACTAGCCTTTGGCTTGAGCCTGTTGCGCTTTTTTGTGCTGTTTGTGCCTCTTTCGTGTCTGCTCGGATATGGCTTCGGACTGTTTGGGATGTTTATCGGTGGCGTTGTCGCCAACCTGCTCGGTGCCTGTCTAGCCTATCTGTGGTTCAATAGCACGCTGCGCCGCCTGACCTTGGAGTCCGTATGAGTAAAGCATTTCAACTGGAGAGTCAGTTTGAGCCCGCCGGCGATCAGCCGCAGGCGATTGCCCAATTGATTGATGGCATAGAATCTGGTCTGGCTCATCAGACGCTGCTCGGGGTGACCGGATCGGGCAAGACCTTTACCATGGCCAATGTGATCGCCCATTGCAATCGACCCACCATGATCATGGCGCATAACAAGACCTTGGCCGCCCAGCTGTACGGTGAGATGCGCGAGTTCTTCCCGCACAATGCGGTGGAGTATTTTGTCTCCTATTACGACTACTACCAGCCTGAAGCCTATGTACCGTCGACCGATACCTTTATCGAGAAGGATTCGGCAATCAATGATCACATCGAGCAGATGCGCTTATCAGCCACCAAGGCGCTGATGGAGCGACGGGACGTGATCATAGTGGCATCCGTCTCAGCCATCTATGGTCTAGGGGATCCGCAAGCTTATCTGAGCATGATGTTGCATCTGCGTCAGGGCGATATCATCAACCAGCGCGAGATTTTGCGCCGTCTGGCCGAGTTGCAATACAGCCGCAACGATGCCGCGTTTGCGCGGGCTACGTTCCGGGTGCGAGGGGAGGTGATCGATATCTTCCCCGCCGAGTCGGACAAGTTGGCGCTACGGGTCGAGTTGTTCGATGAGGAAGTCGAGCGGTTATCGCTGTTTGATCCGCTGACCGGCGCGGTGGAGAAGCAGGTTCCCCGCTACACCATCTTCCCGAAGAGTCACTATGTGACACCACGGGATACCATCCTCAATGCCATTGAGTCGATCAAGGTGGAACTCGGTGAGCGTCGTCAGCACCTACTCTCGGCCAACAAGCTGCTCGAAGAGCAACGCATCACTCAGCGCACCCAGTTTGATATCGAGATGATGCAGGAGCTGGGTTACTGCTCGGGCATCGAAAACTACTCTCGCTACCTCTCGGGACGGGCACCCGGTGAGCCGCCGCCCACGCTATTCGATTACCTGCCGGCGGATGGCTTGCTGATCATCGATGAATCTCACGTCACGGTGTCGCAGATTGGCGCCATGTACAAGGGCGATCGCTCACGCAAGGAGACATTGGTCGAGTACGGCTTCCGACTGCCTTCGGCACTGGATAACCGGCCGTTGAAATTTGATGAATTCGAGGCGCTGCAGCCCCAGACCATCTTTGTTTCGGCGACACCAGCCAACTATGAACTGGAAAAATCCAGCGGTCAGGTGGTCGAGCAGGTGGTGCGACCAACCGGTTTGCTGGATCCGGTGATTGAAGTGCGTCCGGTGGCCAGCCAGGTGGATGATGTACTGTCGGAGATCCGCATTCGCGCCAAGATCGACGAACGAGTGCTGATCACCACACTCACCAAACGCATGGCGGAAGATCTGACTGAGTATCTGGACGAGCACGGAGTGCGGGTCCGTTATCTGCATTCGGATGTGGATACCGTCGAACGGGTGGAGATTATCCGCGACTTGCGACTGGGCAAGTTCGATGTGCTGGTCGGGATCAACCTGCTACGGGAAGGGCTGGATATGCCGGAGGTGTCGCTGGTGGCCATTCTCGACGCCGACAAGGAAGGATTCCTGCGCTCGACCCGATCCCTGATCCAGACCATGGGTCGCGCCGCCCGAAATCTGAATGGTAAGGCGATCCTGTATGCCGATCGCATCACCGACTCCATGCGCGCGGCGATTGGCGAAACCGAGCGTCGGCGTGTCAAACAGCAAGAGTTTAATACCGAACATGGCATAGTCCCGACCGGCCTGAAGAAGAAAATTGTCGATATCATGCAGGTCAGCGGCAGTGGACCGAGTGATGAGCGGCAGTTGCGACAAGTGGCAGAGTCCGAGGCCTTCTATCATCCGGAGAGTCCGGAAAAAATGGCCAAGCGTATCAAGCAGCTTGAGGGGCAGATGTACGAACATGCCCGCAATCTGGAGTTTGAACAGGCCGCAGCCCTGCGGGATCAAATCCAGCTGCTGCATGAACAGCTGTTTCGTGAGCAGTGATGCGCTGGGGGATGAGCGGGAAGCTCTACGCCAATGGCCGGGCAATCCGGCCGTTGGGGGGTGATGGGACAATAGGTCTTGCCCGCACCGTTCTATGGTGTGGTTTAGCGGAAAATATCGCCCTGGGTATGTAGGATAAAGTTTTTAGCTTTCTCCACCATCAGCCGGGATGCCTCTTCCTTGTCGCTGATAATATCGGAGCGAATAAACAGATTAGTCTGCAACTCGCCGTCGATCTGCTTGCAGATACGTCCGGCCAAGCGGTATTGGCTTCCTTCCGGTTGTGGCTCGGGATAGATCAGAAACCCTTCATGTTCAATCGGCTCTACGGTGTTGGCAGATGCCGATGTGCGGTGATCGGACGGAGTCGCGGCGCCAAACAGACGGCGGAATAGGCTCATGAACATGGAAAATCTCCGGTAGACGATGGGGGGAGCGCGCGAGTGGCGGACTGCCACCAGGCCTGACTACGATCAAAATGGTGAAGCTGTTGGTTGCTGCTGCCGTGCCAGACCAGTGCCGGATCCGCCAGCTCCTTGATAAATTTGCCATCGATCAGGGTATCGACCAGATCAACCACGGCTTGCTGCTCCGCCGTCAGCTCGTCGAGCGTATAACCCGTCCAGCACCAGATATCCTTATCCGGACACTCCTGCCGTACCCGGGTCACCAGCGCCAGTACCGCCGATAGATTGGCTGGATGCAGCGGATCACCCCCGGACAGACTCAAGCCTCGACGCTTGATCTGTGGGTTATTCAGATCGGTGATGATCCGATCACTCATCGCCACAGTGAACGGATGCCCCGAGTCCAGCCGCCAAGTGGACTGGTTATAACAGCCCTTGCATTGATGGACGCAGCCGGAAACGAACAGCGTGCAGCGGGTGCCGGGGCCATTGACCACATCAATCGGGTAATACTGGTGATAATTCATGACAAACTCTCGATGTATCGAAATCGATGCCAAGTGATGGCGCGCCATTCTAGCATGGCTGGGCTCACAACTTCAGTGGCGTCAAATGGAGTTGGCTGTTACAGCTTGTTACCATGTCCGTGATCTTGGTATCAGAATGCCGGATCATGGAGTGGCTGTGCAGTCACAACACATAATCAAAAAAGGAATGCTAAAGGAATGAACTGGTATATCGAAGTTTTAAAAAAATATGTCACCTTCAGTGGCCGTGCCCGTCGCACTGAATACTGGATGTTTTTGTTGTTCAGCGTGATCGCCTCCATTGTGTTGGGTGTTGTCGATGGTGTCATCGGTACCGCTCCGGTGCTGGGTGCTCTGTACTCCCTGGGCGTACTGTTGCCGAGTCTGGCGGTTAGTGTGCGCCGTCTGCATGACACCGACCGCTCTGGCTGGTGGTTGTTGCTGGGGCTGATCCCGCTGGTTGGGCCGATCGTGTTGCTGGTGTTTTTCTGCTTCGAAGGGACTCGTGACGAGAACCGTTTCGGGGCCGATCCGAAAGCTGCCTGATAGCCATTGAGTGATCATAACAAGGGCGCCGTTGGGCGCCCTTGTTGTTTTCTATACCGCGTGTCCCATCCAGGGATTACAGTGCTTCACCCGGCGCTTGACCTCTTCTTGCTTGCCGCTGTTAAACGGCCGGGCATCCGGGCTGCCGAGATAACCGCATACCCGACGGGTGACCGAGACCTTGGTGGAGTCATGGTTGCCACATTTGGGGCAGGTGAACCCCTTGCTGGTACATTCGAATTCACCGGTAAAGCCACACTCGTAGCATTCGTCGATGGGGGTGTTGGTGCCGTAATAGGGGACCCTGTTGTAGCTGTAGTCCCAGACGTTTTCCAAGGCTTCCAGATTGTGCTGGATATTTGGATATTCGCCGTAGCAGATGAAACCACCACTGGCTAGGGGCGGGTAGGCCATCTCGAAATCCAGCTTGGCGTAAGGGTCTACCTTCTTCTCGACATCCAGATGGAAGCTGTTGGTGTAGTAGCCCTTGTCCGTTACGCCGTCGACCACCCCGAACTCGCGGGTGTCCAGTTTGCAGAAGCGGGTGCAGAGGTTTTCGCTGGGCGTGCTGTACAGACTGAAGCCATAGCCGGTTTCGGCTTTCCAGGCTTCGACTGCATCGCGCAGGGTCTGGACAATCTGGATGCCCTTCTGGCGCAGAGTTGCGTCATCAAACAGGTGCTTGTCGTGGCCATACAGCGCATTAATGGTTTCGTGAATGCCGATAAAGCCCAGTGAAATCGAGGCGCGTCCGTGCTTGAAGATCTCGCTGACGTTGTCATCGGCCTGCAAACGAACGCCACAAGCGCCTTCCATATACAGGATGGGGGCGACCCGGGCTTTGACGCCTTCCAGCCGCTCGATGCGGGCCATCAGCGCTTTTCTCGCCAGGCGCAGACGACTATCCAGCAGGTCGAAGAAGTGGGCTTCATCGCGAGCTTCCAGCGCAATCCGCGGCAGGTTCAGACTCACCACGCCGAGGTTGTTGCGCCCCTCATGGATCATCTCGCCATCCTCTTCATAGACACCGAGGAAGCTACGGCAGCCCATGGGCGTCTTGAACGAGCCGGTGACTTTGACCACCTGATCGTAGTTGAGGATATCCGGATACATGCGCTTGGAAGCACACTCCAGCGCCAGTCGCTTGATATCGTAATTCGGGTCGCCCAGTTTGTGGTTCAGACCATCCTTGATGGCAAACACCAGTTTGGGGAACACGGCCGTTTTCTTGTTTTTACCCAGCCCGGAGATGCGGTTCTTGAGGATGGACTCCTGGATCAAGCGGGATTCCCAGCTGGTTCCCAAGCCGAAGCCGAAGGTCACAAAAGGGGTCTGACCGTTGGCGGTGTGCAGGGTATTGACCTCATACTCCAGCGACTGGAAGGCGTCGTAGCACTCCTTTTCGGTCCGCGAACGCGCAAAACCTTCGGCATCCGGGATCTGCCACTCTTGTGCCACTTCCTTGTGCTTTTCATAGCTGATGGTGACGTAAGGGGCCAGCACCTCATCGATACGGTTGATGGTGGTACCGCCGTAGATGTGGCTGGCGACCTGGGCGATGATCTGGGCTGTCACCGCAGTCGCGGTACTGATCGACTTGGGGGTGTCGATCTCGGCATTTCCCATCTTGAAGCCATGGGTCAGCATGCCATGCAAGTCGATCAACATGCAGTTGAACATGGGGAAGAAGGGGGAGTAGTCCAGATCGTGGAAGTGCAGCTCTCCACGTTCGTGGGCTTGCACCACATCCCGTGGCAGCATGTATTGCTTGGCGTAGTGCTTGGCGACGATCCCGGCCAGCAGATCCCGCTGCGTTGGGATCACCTTGCTGTCTTTGTTGGCATTTTCGTTGAGCAGGTCGGCATTGCTCTGCTCGATCAGGCCGCGGATCTCCTGACTCAGACGGCCCTGTTTTTCACGGGCCATATCGCGGTCATGGCGATACTCGATGTAGGCGCGAGCCATCTCCTTATGCTCGCCCGCCATCAGCAGGTTTTCCACCATGTTCTGGATATCGTGAATCGCGACTTCGTCTTTGTCGGCCAGTTGTTGGGCAATCTGCTCGGCGATACCGGCACAATAGGCCAGATCCTTGACGCCGACCGCTTCGGCCGACTTGGCGACCGCTTCGATAATGCGCATGCCATTGAAGGGCACACGGCAGCCATCCCGCTTGATGATAACCGGTTTCACGATATCGCTCCTGATTTCAAAAGATCCATATTGCTGATGGCCTGCCAGGGATCGACTGGCGGGGCCTGATGCAGCAAAACACCGGGATCCGCGCTGGATCCCGCATGGTGACTGCATTCCCGTGATGGTGTGTGTTCACCAATGGAACACTATATGTAGGTGCCAATTCATTGCTGGCATCAAGATGTGGGTATTTAACCGCAAAGCGCCTCGCCGTTTTATTGATCTGGCGCAGAGAATTGGGGGGATGGATTAATCCGCCAGCAAGATTGCGATCGAAGCCGAAAAATGGTGAAAAATCGCTGGAATCCAGACGCATCCCTGATGCTTTGGCATGCGGCTCTCCAGGATGGCGGTTCGCTGCTTTTTACCCTGACGTACCGCGAGGGTGACGAGTGGGAAGGCTTTGCCATGCTTGGCTGGTTCCGTGTACTCTAGCGCCCGTTACGCGCTGGCTTTAGGCGTTGAGATTGCTATCGTTTTGGCTGTTCCGGATATTCCGGACCCCATCGTATTTAAATTGGTAAGGAGTAAGCCATGAGTTTCCGCGCTTTGATCGGGTCCCGGTGGTTACTGGCCGGTTTCGGCGGTCTGGTTGCGACCAGCTGTCTGGCGGCCGATACGCTGCCGATGGCTCAGAGTGCATCGGCTGCCGCCAGTGGTGTGACGTCTGGGGCTGTAGCCACTGTCAGCGCCGCTGTCGCCATCCAGGCTCTTGGTGATCAGGTGATCCCCCTGACGGAGGCGCAATTACCCAAAGGATTAACGGGTGATGAACGCAAGGCTCGGGATTCTGCCCGTAACCGTATGCTGCGGGAAAAATGTAAGGCTATCCCTAAGGATACCTTCGAGAAATATCAGTGCGAGCGCCCGGCGCAAGTGGATTTGATCGAACAGCTGGATCAATTACTCGCCGAGGTGACCCCTCTGCAGTCGGCATGGCCGGGCGTGGATGTCGCGGCGGATCAGGCGCAATGGGTGGTGCGTCGGGATGCCTGTCGTCAGGACCGGGATATCAAGATGTGTCTGGAGTTTGTCTATCTGGAGCGTATTGCCCAGTTACAGGCACAATTTGAGCGGGTGCCGACCGAGGGGCCCATCTCGTATCACTGCGATGGTTTAGCGCAACCCCTGGTGGCGACCTTCTACTCCACCGAGCCGCCTTTGCTGGTGGTGCAACAGGGCGACAGCCGAATTCTGACCTGGATGCGGCCTACCAGCGGCGGAGTCAATTTCGAGGGGGATGGAGTCAATTTTCATGAGTTCAAAGGCGGTGCCGATTGGACGCAAGGGGATAAACAGTACCGTTGCCAACAGCAACCCTGAATCGAGATTCCGTGATCCTGATGCAATAAAAAACCGGAGCACACAGCTCCGGTTTTTTTATGTTCGTCTGCAGCCAGACTCAGGTGCGGATCTTCATCTGCCCGGTGGTAAATAACTGACTGGCAATCTCGTACCAGGCGATGGCGTCGTGTTGCTGTCGCGCCTCATCGATGGCGGGAGCTTGCTCCACGACAGCGGAGGTCACAGGCTTTTTCTTCGGGTTCAGGATGCTTAAATGCTCCTGCTTCAGATAACCAAGCCCTTGATAGGTTGCAAGAAACGCTCGTTCGGGTCCTTTAGGTGTGGCAAACACATCTTGTCCCAGAAATTGTGAGCTGTAGTTGAAGTTCAGCAGCCCTAACAAAGTTGGTGCTACATCGATCTGGCTGCTCAGTCGCGCCACCTGCTGCGGGGCGATATGGCCTGGCGACCAGATGATCATCGGAATATGGTATCCCTCTACCGGGATTGCCGTCTTGCCGGCGCTGGAAGCGCAGTGATCGGCCACGATCACAAACAGGGTGTCCTTGGCCCACGGATGTTGCTGGGCGCGGCGCAGGAAGTCGCCGATGGCCCAGTCGGTGTACTTGACCGCACTCTCCCGACTGCCTTGGGGACGGTCGATACGATTCTCCGGGAAGGTGTAGGGTCTGTGGTTACTGGTGGTCATCAAGTGCGCGAAAAATGGACGCCCCAGCTGTGTTTCCTTGTCAAATTCCCGCAGTGCCATGCTGTAGAGGTCTTCATCGGCGACACCCCAGATATTCTCCTGGGTGATCTGATCCTTGTTCAGTGCCGTCCGGTCCAGCACCTGGTAGCCATTGCCGCTGAAATAACCATTCATATTGTCAAAGGTGCCATAGCCGCCATACAGGAAGTGGGTCTGGTAGCCCTTGCTGCGAAACACGGATCCCAAGGTGAACAGATTTTCGTTGTTCGGACGACGGACTATGGATTGACCCGGGGTTGGCGGTACCGCCAGGGAGAGCGCCTCCAGGCCACGAACAGTACGATTGCCGGTGGCATAGAGTTGGGTAAACAACATGCCCTGGCTGGCCAGCTTGTCGAGTTCCGGCGTCAGATTCTGGGTATTGCCGAAGCTGCCTAGATACTTGGCCGACAGACTCTCAACGGTGATCAGCACCACGTTCAGTCGTTTCTCGGTGCCGCTATGGCGGATGAGCCGGCGCATATCCAGCGGATCGTTGCTGACGAACGTGGCATCCGGGGTCGCGAGTTGCTCGCGAACTCGCTGCGCAGCCTCATTCACCGGCAGCGTGGCGTAGAAACGTTGAAAGTCGAGTTGATTATTGCGAAAGGCTCCAAACAGACTGAACAGGCCATTGCCAGCCAGCTCATTGGCATACTGATTACGACGCTGGTTGCTATCCTGGGCATTGAGGCCGACGCTGACCAGCAGGGTAACCAGCGCAGAGCTGAGTAATACTGGCCAGCGCCTATTGTGGTCGAGCAGATGCAGGACTGGACGCGGTAGCCACTGTGTGGCCACAGGATGATTGGAGAATAAAACCCATAACAGTGCGACACCGGCACATAGCGAAAGCCAGAGACCTATGGGGTAGGACTGCTGGATATTGCCGATCACCTCATGGGTATACACCAGATAATCGACGGCGATGAAATTGAAGCGGCTGTCGAACTCCTCCCAGAACACCCACTCACTGGCCACCTGGAACAGCAGGGCGAAGACGGTGAACAAGCGTACGCTCCAACCGGCGACTCGCCAAACCGGATGGTGCCGCCATCTCAACGGCGTCAGACTCAGCCAGAGTACAAAAGGCAGGATCAGATAGCCGAAACTGGCGATATCAAACAGGATACCGGCACTATAGGCAAACAGCAGATCGGTCAATGACAAGGCACCTTTATGCCAACTCATCCAGGTTAGTCCGAGGCGGCTAACCAGATTCAGAAGCAGATAACTGGCTGCAAACCAGTAGATAAAGGCATAACGGCGTGGGGAATTGGGCACAAACTGCTCCGACCATGAAATCCAATGAAACAGGATTATCAACAGGCAAGCTTAAGGGGGCCTTAAGCTCGCGGACTGTGCATGGTGGGACGAGAATAACCTGCTCTAAAAACCAGTGGTTATTCCCTTGAATTCACGGGTTATTGGTTCGAGAAATGACTCTTTAGAGTGAGATTTTTTGAAATATTTGGTTATTTATCAGTTTGTTACATTGCTGTGGCGGGTGTGTGGCCCGGTAATGGCTGACGCCAGAACTGGCAGAGCAAGACGCCGAGCAGCGTCAGTCCGCCCCCCCAGAGATGGAAACTATGGAGTCGTTCTCCCAGCCAACCGACGGCAATCAGTGCCGTGAACAACGGCAGCAGGTTCATGAAAATCGCGGTGCGATTAGCGCCCAGCAAGCGCACCCCCTGCAGCCAGAATAGGGTACCCAGCAGTGAGGCCGGAAGTGCAGCGTACAGGACCAGCGGCAGGTTATCCCGGCTTAGTAGCAGGTTGTCAGAACGCAAAAAATCGGGGAGTAGCCACAACAGGGCACAGCTCATTTGCAGGTAGATAAACTGCCAACCGGTGAAGGGTAATTGCCAGCGCTTGAGTAAGACGCCATACAGGGCGTAGGAAAGCACCGCTACTAGCATCAGCAGATCGCCACTGCTGATCCCTTGTTGCAGCAAGCGCTCCGGCGAGCCTTCACTGACCAGACCGAGTAAACCGGAAAACGACAGCACTGAACCACAGAGAATACCCAGTGTTGGTGTCTCCTTGAGCAGGAACAGGCTGAGCACTACGGTAAACAGCGGGATCAGGGCATTGTGGATGCCGATATTGACGGCGCTGATACTCTGGGCTGCGTAGTAACCCAGACTCTGGTTCAGCATCATACCCAGGCAGGCCAGCAGCATGAATTTCTTCATATAGGGGCGGATCTGTTGCCGCTGTTGCCATAACGGGCGCAGCATAAAGGGCGTCAGAAGTATCCAGGCGATGAACCAGCGATAAAAGGCAATGGCTCCTGGCTCAATGGTGCCTGCAGCGAGCTTGCTGACAATCGCGTTACCGCTCCAGATTAATACGGCCAGCAAGGGGTACCAGAACATAGTGTGACTCCAGACAATGATGTGGCGCGATTCTACGCTGTCCTATTTTCTGCATATAATGATAATCCGCCAACTCATTGCCATATTCAGACATGCTAAAGCCGCCCCGGATCAACCCATCATCATTGACCCCTGCATCGCCTGCCGCCCCTCGCCAACGGCGTCATACCGAGCCCTCGATCAGCTCGGCGCCACGAACCATTCGCTTTTGCGAGGCTCATCTGGCGGCAATGACCGATCTGGAAGAGGAGTGGCACGAATGGGGGCAGTTGGCTTTTATCCGGAGCGGTCTGATGGAGCTCTCCATCGCCGGGGAGAGCTTTATTGCCCCGCCGCGATTCGGGGTCTGGATCCCGCCTCGGGCACGACATCGCAGCTATAACCACAAGGCCATCGATTTCGGCACTATTAATGTGGCCAGTGAGCTCTGCCAAGCCTTGCCGACGTCACCCTGCGTGCTGGATTTATCCCCGTTATTGCTGGCGATTATCGACCATTTTCACCAGCACCAGTTGCTGGAGCCGGAAACCCCGGCGGACAGGCGTTTGAGTCTGGTGTTGATCGATCAGTTGGTGGCTTCGCCACGGCAATTGCGTTATCTGCCGATGACAGAGGATCGTTTGTTGGCGCCCGTGCTTCGGGCTTTGGAGATGCAACCTGCGGATAACCGCTCCTTGCAGCAGTGGGCCAAGATTGTCCATAGCACCGAGCGAACCCTGTCGCGGCGTTGTGGTCTGTTATTAGGCATGTCGTTTAGTGAATGGCGACAACGGCTGCGCTTTATTCATGCCTTGTCACTGCTGGAGCGCCAGATGAGCATTAAGGAGATAGCGCTGGAGCTGGGATATAGCTCACCGTCAGCCTTTATCACCATGTTTCAGTCGTTGGCCGGCGTGACCCCGGATCGTTATCGCAAGCGGGGAGTAGAGACGGTGGGGCTTGACGTAACCCTTCAGGGCTGAGCTGCGATCTACTAGCAAAGGGTTGGGGTAAGAGGCTCATATAACAGAGGCTCGCGGCATGAGAGGCATGCCGCAGCCTAGGTCACGATGCACACCGACTGTGCTATCAGGCGTTGTATTCGTCGAAGTTCTCGATGTAGTCGTCAAGATTGTCCATCAACAGCTGCCGATACTGCTCGGTGAAGTAGGCCACTGCATCCTCCTTACCGCTTTGAATATCACCGGCACTCTGGGCGGTGGAGGCAATCAGAAAGGCATTGAAGCGGGCGGTGGCATACAGCAAGGAGGCGCTGACATCATCACTGCTCTCGGCTTTCTCGCATTGTTCATTGGCCAGGTTGATGATCTCGTCTGCCCGTTGCCAGAAGGCATCATCCAGTGCTTCAGTACTCATAAGGTTCTCCTGCTGGGGTTCAGCATCTAGTTTCTAGTTCAGTGGCTTGCCCGACAAAGCATCGGCCAAGCGGCGCTGGCTATTAAATCAATCGCCATCCACTTCGCCAAGCCGATTTTCATCGGCAGGCCATTTTCACCGTTCTCGCGGCCGAAGCGAGTCTGGTGGTAAATGGTCACTCAGGTGGCTATGCTCTTCATGCGACACCCATTTATATTCCATCTGACCATGGTCTTCCGCTCTGGTCGCGTACGGCAAAAGGATTTCAGTGATGATGACAATGACAAAAATGACTCTGTTGGCCGCCATGATAGCAGGGATTGTCGGCTGCTCGACCCAACCGGATGAAGCCTTGGATACCAAGGTCAATACCGAGGTGACACAGGTGAAGGGTACCCCGGGCGGTATCGTGACGCAGACCCAGGTGTTGACCAGGGCGGGAGCACACTTTGTTGATCTTTTAACCAAAGAATAACTGAGCCCGATAGTCGTCATTCCAGCCGGCTCTTTTT
>NZ_BAAGVN010000003.1:0-31713 GCF_054780855.1 Pseudaeromonas pectinilytica | reverse complement strand
GGGCACCTCTTCATTTTTGCTGTTGGTCTGCACTGACAGCATGGTTCAATGAAACCGTTATGGGGAGGTGTCCATTTCATTAGTACCTACCAGTTCTAGGCATCCAGCTCCGTGCCTATACGATAAGAGCACCGCGATCTAGGCTGACGATTAGAGATTTCGCGCTGCCGCACAAGCCAGCCATCACTCCAGATCATCGGCACCCACCGGGCGCAAAAAAGGCGCCGTTAAGCGCCTTATCGACAGATAGGGTGTTTTAACTCAGCGCACCGCGCTCACGGCGCTAGTGCTTCACGACTGAACGCCTCACCACCGCACTCGATACAGCTGACGATCCGCTCTGGATGCAACACCAACCGACGATGACCACACTGGTTACACACCAAGACGCCCAATGCCATGCGATCGCCCACCCGGTACAGTCCCTTGTGTTGCACTTCATCCAGCACGCTACGCCACTCCACTTGCGTCCGGTCTGTCAGCTCCAGCAACCAACCCCAGATGGATTCTTGGAGTGCCTGATAAAATGCCGAATCCCGATAACCACCGGGCGCCTCCTCGAACTCCCGCAAATCCTCTTTGACGTATTGCGCGATGAGCGCCAGCTCATCCTTGGTCAACGCCTCGGCAGCAGCCAGATAGGACTGGGTACGCTCGATGAGATGGGCAAGCGACACCCCGGGCTCTGCGGCCTGCCATTCTGCCTTCAACCGCGCGATAAAGGCTTCGTAACCTTGCTGTTGTTTCGGCATAGCCTTGCTCCTTGATGAGTGACAGTCCTGGCGGAGCGTCCCACCGGGCGCCGCGCTCCGGACCAGCACTATTGTTGGCGGGGGGGTTTATCAGTATTCTATGACCCTATTCCAACAGGATAGCCTATCCAATTCACACATATCGGATGTCACTGATGTCAGCCATGCAAGAACATTACAACCCCCAGGATCTGGAACCTGCCGTCCAGCAGCACTGGACCAAGAATCTGACTTTCAAAGCCGTGGAAAAGGTCGACAAAGAGAAGTTCTACTGCCTCTCCATGTTCCCCTATCCGTCAGGTCGTCTCCACATGGGGCATGTGCGCAACTACACCATCGGTGATGTGATTTCCCGCTTCCAGCGCCTCAATGGCAAGAATGTGATGCAGCCTATCGGTTGGGATGCTTTCGGACTGCCCGCCGAAAACGCCGCTATCAAGAACAATACCGCTCCCGCCAAGTGGACCTACGAGAACATCGAGTACATGAAGCGCCAGCTGAAGATGCTGGGCCTGGGCTACGACTGGGATCGGGAAGTCGCTACCTGCACCCCAGAATACTACCGCTGGGAGCAGTGGTTCTTCACCGAGCTGTACAACAAGGGACTGGTCTACAAGAAGACCTCCTCGGTCAACTGGTGCCCGAATGACCAGACCGTACTGGCCAATGAACAGGTGCAGGATGGTTGCTGCTGGCGTTGTGATACCCCGGTCGAGCAAAAAGAGATCCCCCAGTGGTTCATCAAGATCACCGCCTACGCCGAAGAGCTGCTGACCGATCTGGACAAACTCGATGGCTGGCCAGAGATGGTCAAGACCATGCAGCGCAACTGGATTGGCCGCTCCGAAGGTCTGACCATGACCTTCGCGGTGGACGGCAGTGACGAACATTTCGACATCTATACCACCCGTCCAGATACCCTGATGGGCGTCACCTATGTCGCCGTGGCCGCCGGTCACCCGTTGGCCAAGCGCGCCGCCGAGCAAAATCCGGCGCTGGCGGATTTTATCGACGAGTGCAAGAACACCAAGGTGGCCGAAGCAGAACTGGCCACCATGGAGAAAAAGGGTATGGCTACCGGCCTGTACGCCCTGCATCCGCTCGATGGTCGTCGCGTGCCCATCATGGTCGCCAACTTCGTGTTGATGGATTACGGCACGGGTGCCGTCATGGCCGTACCAGCCCACGATCAGCGCGATTTCGAGTTTGCCCAGAAATATGACCTCGAGATCCGTGGCGTCATCCGTCCGCTGGATGGCAGCGAGCTGGATATCAGCACCGCGGCCTACACCGACAAGGGCGTGCTGTTTAACTCCGGCGAATTCGACGGTCTGGAATTCCAGGCGGCTTTCGATGCCATCTGCACCAAGCTTGAGGCCCAGGGCAAGGGCAAGCGCACCGTCAACTTCCGCCTGCGAGACTGGGGGGTTTCCCGTCAGCGTTACTGGGGTGCGCCAATCCCGATGCTGACCCTCGAAGATGGCAGCGTCGTCCCAACCCCGCACGACCAACTGCCGGTGATCCTGCCCGAAGATGTGGTGATGGATGGGGTACAGAGTCCGCTCAAGGCTGATGCCGAATGGGCCAAGACCACCTACCAGGGTCAACCAGCATTCCGAGAAACCGACACATTCGACACCTTTATGGAGTCATCCTGGTACTACGCGCGCTACTGCTCCCCCGATTATCAGGACGGCATGCTCGACAGCGAACGCGCCAACCACTGGTTGCCGGTGGATCAGTATATCGGTGGCATCGAACACGCCTGTATGCACCTGCTGTATGCCCGCTTCTTCCACAAGCTGTTGCGTGACTCCGGTATGGTCAAGAGCGATGAGCCCTTCACCCGTCTGTTGTGTCAGGGCATGGTGCTGGCCGACGCCTTCTACTACACCGAACATGGTGCCCGTATCTGGGTCAGCCCGGTGGATGTCAAGGTCGAGCGCGACGAGAAGGGCCGCATCACCAAGGCCGTCGACAACGAAGGTCGCGAAGTGGTGCACGCCGGCATGACCAAGATGTCGAAGTCGAAGAACAACGGCATCGATCCGCAGCTGATGGTGGAGCGTTATGGCGCCGATACCGTGCGCTTGTTCATGATGTTCGCCTCACCGGCGGATCTGACTCTGGAATGGCAGGAATCCGGCGTTGAAGGAGCCCAGCGCTTCTTGCGTCGTCTGTGGAAGGCCGTCGCCGAGCATACCGCTCGCGGTCCGGTTGCACCGCTGGATATCGCCAGCCTGAGCAACGAGCAGAAGACCCTGCGCCGCGAGCTGCACAAGACCATTGCCAAGGTTTCCGACGATATCGGTCGCCGTCAGACCTTCAACACCGCCATCGCGGCCATCATGGAGCTGATGAACCGTCTGGCCAAGGCACCGCAAGAGAGCGACCAGGATCACGCCCTGACCCAGGAAGTGCTGAGCAACGTGGTCTTGATGCTCTACCCCATCACCCCACACATCGGCTTTGGCCTGTGGCAGGCGTTGGGTGGTGCCGGCACCGTTGATGAAGCCCAATGGCCGAGCGCCGATAGCGCCGCGCTGGTCGAAGACGAGAAACTGGTGGTGGTTCAAATCAACGGCAAGGTTCGTGGCAAGATCACTGTGGCCGCCGATGCCACTGAAGAGCAGGTGAAAGCTCAGGCGTTTGCCGATCCGACCGTGATTAAATTCATGGACGGCAAGGAAATCCGCAAGGCCATCTATGTGCCGGGCAAGCTGCTGAACCTGGTTGTGGCGTAATAGTGGCATTACTGAACGAGGTAACGATGAACACAGGCCTGACGCGCTGGTTGCTAGTGCCCTTGCTGGGCCTGTGGCTCACCGCTTGCGGTTTTCATATGCGTGGCGATCTCGATATACCGCCCGAGTATATGAAGCTGCAGTTGAAAGGCGATAACAAGAGCGATCTCTACCGACTGGTCGCTACCCGGATGCAACGCGCGGGCGTGCAGCTGGTTCCTGGTGGCGAGAATATTCCACAGCTGACGCTGGGAGACATTCTGGTCACCAACCAGGTGGTTTCGGTGGACAGCCGCTCCCAGGCCGTGGAGTACAACATGCAGTTCAATACCGAGTATACGATTGCAGTACCCGACCATGAGCCGCAAAAGTTTAATGCCTCCTTCAGCCGCAACTTCCTGAACAAGAGCTCGGAAGCGCTCGCCTCGAGCCGGGAGCAGGAACAACGGACTCGCGAGATGCAGGAGCAGACCGCGGATCTGATCATGATCCAGCTCAGTCGCCTGAAGTATTGATGCGGCTGTATCCCGAACAACTCGACGTACACCTCAAAGCAGGGCTCAAGCCCTGCTATTTAGTGTTTGGCGATGAACCCCTGCAAAAAATCGAGACCGTGGATCGGATCCGCAAGGCCGCCCACGGCCAAGGATTTACCGAACGCTATCGCTTCTGTACCGATGACAATCCGGATTGGGATCAGGTGCAAGACTGCTGTCAGGCGCTGAGCCTGTTCGCCAACCGACAAATTCTCGAACTGGAGCTGGGTGAAAAGCCCCCCAAGGAGTGGGCCGAACGGATCGGGGCTATCACAGCCGCCCTACACCCGGATCTACTGCTGATCCTCCATGGCCCGCGACTCTCGGCCGCCCAGAGTAAGGCCAAGTGGTTCGATAACTTGTCACGCCAGGGCGTCTACGTGCCGATCTCGTTTCCGGATGCCCGTTTTTTCCCGCGCTGGATGCAACAACGAGCCGAACAAAGCGGCGTCAAACTGCAAAAAGAGGCGGTGCAGTTTCTGTGCCACGCCTTCGAGGGCAATTTGCTCGGTGCCGCCCAAGAGCTGGAAAAACTGGCACTGCTCAACCTGCCTCAGCCCCTTGGTTTACTGGCGCTGCAGGAGAATGTCACCCGGCAGAACCATTTCACCCCGTTTCAGCTCATCGATACCCTGCTCGAGGGTAAGGTCAATCGAGCCCAGCGCATGTTGTTGCAACTTCGGGGCGAAGGCGTCGAAGCTGGCATGCTGGTCTGGAGCCTGGCCAAAGAGCTCGAACAACTGCTCAAGTTGCGGCTCGCCATGCAGCAAGGCAAACCATTGGGCCCACTGCTGGAGCAGGCCCGCATCTGGCAGAGCCGGCAGCCGCTGATACAAGGCGCGCTGCAGCGATTGGATTTGCATCAGTTGCAATTGCTGATTGCCGTCACCGCGCAACTGGATCACAGCATTCGCCGCTTCGATCAAGAACAAGCCTGGTTGCTGTTGCAAAGCCTGTGTTTGGGATTCAAGGATCCCAAGGCGCTGGAGTTTTTACTGGCATGAAGCGCGCCATCGGCATCCTAGGGGGCACATTTGACCCGATCCATCTCGGTCACCTGCAACCGGCGCTGGAGGCGATGCAAACCCTGCAACTAGCCTCCCTGCGGCTGATGCCCAATCATATTCCGCCCCATAGACCGCAACCGGTAGCCACTAGCAACCAGCGCTTGGCCATGGTCAAGTTGGCGGCTGAAGATCTAACCAGCGTCACGGTGGATGACCGGGAGCTGCGACGACTCACCCCCTCCTACACCATCGACACCCTGATCGAACTGCGTAGCGAGCTGCCCGATACCCCCTTGTGCTTCTTGATGGGGATGGACTCCCTGCTCGGTTTGCCCAATTGGCACCGCTGGCAGGAGCTGACGGAGTATGCCCATCTGGTGGTGGCAGTCCGTCCCGGCTGGCAGCCCGAGCTGAGTTGCGAATTGGCGGAGTTTGTCGCCACACATCAGATCGACTCGCCCCTTGCCGTGCATCAGCAGCTCGGGGGGCACTTGATATGGTTGCACAACCAGCCGCGCGCCTTGTCCGCTACCGAGTTGCGAACCCGGCTGGCCCAGGGGGACTCACTCGATGGGCTGGTGCCGCAAAAGGTGGCGGATTATATTCGCCAACAGGGGATCTATCGCCCTGCCGTGTTATAATCCGCGGCCATTTTCTATCAATTCAGACCAACCCTTGGTTGGCCGGAGGTTTCTCTTTGCAAGGTCAGGCACTACACGATTTCATCGCGGATAAAATTGACGATTTGAAAGGTCGCGACATCACCATTATCGATGTCCGCGGCAAGTCCAGCATCACCGACTGCATGATCATCTGCAGTGGCAACTCCAATCGCCATGTCTGTTCGATTGCCGACCATGTCGCCGAAGAACTACGTCATTCCGGCATTTCTCTACTCGGCATCGAAGGCCAGGCGCTAGGCGAATGGGTACTGGTCGACGCCGGGGATGTGTTGATCCATGTCATGCAGGATGAAACCCGCGCCCTGTATCAGCTGGAAAAACTGTGGAGTGGTCAGTTTACCGAGGCTGCCGCCTGAGCATGAAGATCCAGCTGATTGCCGTCGGCACTAAGATGCCGGACTGGGTGACGACAGGTTTCAATGAGTACCAGCGCCGCTTTCCCAAGGATATGCCGCTGGAGCTGGTCGAGATCCCGGCAGGTAAACGGGGTAAGAACGCCGACATCGCCCGCATCCTGCATAAGGAGGGCGAATTGACGCTGGCCGCCGCCGGTAAAAATGCCCGGATTGTCACCCTGGATATTCCCGGCAAACCCTGGACCACGGAGCAGTTGGCACAACAGCTGGAAGCCTGGAAACTCGATGGCCGCGATGTCGCCTTGCTGATCGGCGGCCCGGAAGGGCTGGCCCCCGAATGCAAGGCTCTGGCCGAACAGAGCTGGTCGCTGTCGCCGCTGACGTTACCCCATCCGCTGGTGCGGGTGGTGGTGGCGGAAAGCCTGTACCGCGCCTGGAGTATTACCACCAATCACCCTTACCACAGAGAGTGATCCATGCTTCAGCAGCGCATCTCCATCAAGGATAACAACGCCGAGGCGGCCCTGTTTCGTCGCCGCGCCATGGTCGCCATGGCTGGGGTCATGGTCCTGACCTTGATGCTGTTGATGAACCTGTATGTGGTCCAGGTGATTCATCATGATGATTACCAGACCCGCTCCAACGACAACCGCATCAAGGTGGTTCCGGTCGCGCCGCCCCGTGGCTTGATCTTTGATCGCAACGGTGTGCTACTGGCGGAAAACCGCCCGGTCTTCAGCCTGGAAATCATTCCGGAGCAGGTCGATGATCTGCCCAACGTCCTCGATGAGCTGATCGTGCTTCTCAAGTTGGATCCGGAAGAGAAAGAGCGCTTTCTCAAAGAGGTGCAGCGTCATCGCCGCTTCAACCCCATCACGCTGGCCGATCAACTGAGCGAAGAGCAGGTCGCCACCTTTTCGGTGAACCAGCATAAGTATCCCGGGGCCAGCATCGAAGCCTACCTGAAACGCTTTTATCCCTTTGCCGATACCTTCACCCATGCGCTGGGATACGTCGCCCGCATCAATACCACGGATCTGCAAAAGCTGGATGAGCAAGGCAAGTTAGCCAACTACGCCGCCAGCCGCGACATCGGCAAACTGGGCGTCGAAAAATACTACGAAGAGTTGTTGCATGGCCAGGCTGGTTATCAGGAAGTCGAGGTCAATAATCGCGGGCGGGTGATCCGCACCCTCAAGTATCAGCCACCGATCGCCGGCCGGGATATTAACCTGACGCTGGATCTGCAACTGCAGAAGAAAGCTCAAGAGCTGCTGGCCGGGCATCGTGCTGGTATCGTGCTGATGGAGCCGAAGAGCGGCGCCGTGCTGGCGCTGGCCTCCTCGCCGACCTATGACCCGAACCTGTTTGTGCGCGGCATCCGTACCAAGGAGTATGCGGCCCTGCTCAACGATCCATCCCGTCCGTTGATCAACCGGGTGAGCCAGGGCGGTTACGCCCCCGCCTCCACCGTCAAGCCGCTACTGGCGGTGATGGGGTTGAATGAAGGTGCCATCACGCCGTTTAGTCGCTACTTTGGCGGCCCCTTCTTCCAGCTGCCCGGCTCCACCCATAAATTCCGCGACTGGAAGAAGTGGGGACATGGCTGGTTGGATGTCTATCGCGCCATCGAGGTTTCGGCCGATACCTTCTTCTACGATCTGGCCTACCGCACCGGCATTGATACCATCAACCGCTACATGACGGCGTTCGGCTTCGGTAACTACTCCGGCCTGGATATCTACGAAGAGACCATGGGCGTCATGCCGTCTAGGGATTGGAAACGCCTACGCCGCAAGCAAGCCTGGTATCTGGGTGACACCATCTCCATCGGCATCGGCCAAGGCTACTGGACCGCGACCCCGATCCAGTTGGCTCGCGCCCATAGCATACTGACCCAGCATGGCCACAATGTGATCCCTCACCTGTTGAAGTCGATCCGTGAAGGGGATGGCCATCAAGAGCCGTTCCGTGAACCCACCGATCAGGCGCTGAGTGTCAAAGACGATAGTTACTGGAAGGTAGCGATGGAGGGCATGTACCGGGTCATCAACGGCACTGAAGGAACCGGGCGCCGCGCCTTTGCCAATACCCCCTACAAGGCGGCCGGAAAATCCGGGACTGCCCAGGTGGTCGGCCTCAAGCAGGATCAGAAATACGATGCCAAGCGACTGAAAGAGGAGCACCGGGATAACGCCCTGTTCGTCGCCTTCGCCCCCTACGAGGCGCCCAAAGGCGTGGTGTCGCTGATCCTGGAAAACGCCGGTGGTGGTAGTGCCAACGCTGCCCCCGTAGTCCGAGCCATGCTGGATGCTTACCTGATTGGTCCCGAAGCGACACCAACACCCGCCCCTGAGGAACATCCATGAATCAACGACACGGTGTCACATTCTGGCAGCGCTTCCATATCGATCTGCCGCTGTTGTTCGGACTGTTAGCGCTGCTCTGCGTCAGTCTGGTGGTACTCTACTCCGCCTCCGGCATGCATACCGAGATGCTGGGACGCCAACTGCTGCGTACCGGCATGGCGTTCGGACTCATGATCTTCATGGCCCAGTTTCCGCCCGCCTTCTATGCCCGCTGGGCACCGCCGGCCTTCGCGGTCTGTATCGTGTTACTGCTGTGTGTCATGGTATTCGGTCATATCGGCAAAGGCGCCCAGCGCTGGCTGGATCTGGGATTTATCAAGTTCCAGCCCTCCGAATTCCTGAAGATCATCATGCCGATGACCATAGCGGCCTATCTCAGTCGCCATGCCTTGCCCCCGACTTTCAAACAGATCGTCATCGCCCTGCTGCTGGTGTTGGTTCCAACCCTGCAGATTGCCGAACAACCGGATCTGGGGACCGCGATCCTGGTGGCCGTCTCCGGGGTGTTCGTCATCTTCCTGGCGGGAGTTAACTGGTATCTGATCCTGGCGGCCGGCTTAGCCGCGGCCAGTTTCTTGCCCGTGCTCTGGTTCTTTTTGATGCACGACTACCAGCGTCAACGGGTACTGACCTTCCTGGATCCGGAAACCGACCCCTTGGGCACCGGCTATCACATCATCCAGTCGAAGATTGCCATCGGCTCCGGCGGCCTGTTCGGCAAAGGCTGGCTCAATGGCACCCAATCCCAGCTGGAATTTCTGCCCGAGCGACATACCGATTTTATCTTCGCGGTGTTCAGTGAAGAGTTTGGTCTGATTGGCTTCATCCTGTTGATGTGCCTGTATCTGTATGTCATCAGCCGTTGCATGAGCATCAGCCTGCAAGCACAGGGGTCGTTCGAGCGCTTGCTGGGCGGCGCCTTGACGCTGACCTTCTTCTTCTATGTCTTCGTCAATATCGGCATGGTCAGCGGCTTGCTGCCCGTAGTCGGAGTGCCGTTGCCGCTCATCAGTTACGGTGGCACCTCCATGGTGACGCTGGCCGCCGGTTTTGGCATTCTGATGTCCATCCATACCCACCGCCGCCTGCTGGCCTGATCCGGAAATCATCCCATGCACTATCTGCTTGCCCTGCTGCTCAGTTGTTCTGCCTTGGTCGCCTCGGCGGCGGAGATGACCACGGCCGATCAACAACGATTACAGCAGTTGAGTCAGGATCTGCAGATCCCGCTGACTGATCTGCAACAGGCCATCGGTCAGGCACAACTGCGGCAACCCGTCATCGATGCGATTCAGAAACCCTGGGAAGCCAAGCCCTGGTACCAGTACCGGCCGCTGTTCATCACCGAAGCCCGGGTGCGTAACGGGGTGCTGTTCTGGCAGCAGCATGCCGACTGGTTGGCCAAGGCTGAGCAGCAGCTCAAGGTTCCCGCCGAGATAATCGTCGCCATCATAGGGGTCGAGACCCGCTACGGCAGCCAGATGGGGGAACATCCGGTACTGGATGCGCTCTATTCGTTGGGCTTTCACTATCCGGCGCGGGCTCCCTATTTCAGCAAGGAGTTTGCCCAGTACGTCAAACTGGCCAAACAGCAAGACTGGCCACTCCGCAACCCGAAAGGATCCTATGCGGGCGCCATGGGCATGGGGCAATTTATGCCAACCAGTTATCTGCATTTTGCCCGGGATTTCGATGGCGACGGCCACATCGACTTATTCGCCAATCCCGCCGATGCCATCGGCAGTGTCGGCAACTACTTTGCCGAACATGAGTGGCACTGGGGTGAACCGGTTGCGCACCTTGCTCAAGTCGCAGATGCCAGCAAGGTGGCGACCTTGCTGGATGGCAAACTGGAGATCAATCAGAGCTGGCAGCAACTGCAAGCTGCAGGTGTGACCCTGAGCACAACCTTGGCGCCTGCAACTCCGGTGAAATTGCTTAAACTGGATCAGGCCATGGGCACGGAATACTGGGTGCTACGCCATAATTTCTATGTCATCACCCGTTATAACCGTAGCCCCCTGTATGCCATGGCCGTTTACCAACTCAGCGAGAAGATAGCCGCCTATCATGATCAATAATCCGATCCTGCTGCTGTTGCTGTTGATACTGACGTTGACTGCCTGTAGCAGTCCGACGGCCAAGCGTTTACCCGCGCCAGCGCAATCCACCCAGGATCTGGATTTGACCGGCGTGGGTGGCGTAACGCCCAGATTCGAGCCCCCCAGCCGCATCGGCAACAAGGATTACCAGGTCTTCGGCCGCGACTATAAGGTCTGGAACGGGATTGAACATTACCAGGAAGAAGGCACCGCCTCCTGGTATGGACCCGGCTTTCATGGTCTCTACACCTCCAATGGCGAACTCTATAACCAGGAAGATGTCTCGGCCGCACACAAGAACCTGCCGCTGCCTTCCTATCTGAAAGTCACCAATCTGGAGAATGGCAAGGCTATCGTAGTCCGGGTCAATGACCGCGGCCCGTTCCACGGTGACCGCATCCTGGATCTCTCCCGCGGTGCGGCGAACCAACTGGGGATCCTGGGGCCTGGCACGGCCAAAGTTCGGGTCGAACTGGTGAAAGTAACACCACCCGCCAACGCCGCCGAGATCATTGCCCGCCATGAGGCACGGACCATTCAGCTGATGGCGACCAACTCGGCGCTGAAGGCCAAGGATGCGGCCCGTGAACTGACTCAGCGCTTTGGCAAACCCATCCGGGTGGTCAACGCCAACCAGATCTACCGCCTGCATCTGGGTCCTCTGGAGCGCAAAGAGGCCGAGTCCATGTTGCAACGCCTGCGTGGCGCGGGCTACCAGCAAGCCTTCTTTGTGAATTGAACCTTGTGTGAATTGAACCAGGGATCCGATCCGGATCCCGCCAACGACGGTGAAAACTTGACCGTCATCCCCAAGTGGGTCAAAAATACCACCCCTTACCTTGGGCTCATTGAAACCAGCTGCGCGTCACTCTGGAATGATGGAGTATTTCCGGCGGCATTAGCACAACACAGGAATGGAACGACATGAAAGGAATCAGCTATTGGCTTCTGGCCACAGTCATGTTGTCGATGTTAACGGGCTGCGTCACCGAGGTCCGTGAATACCGGACCCGCATCGCTAAAACCAAGATCCACACCGAATCCACCGATGACAGCGGCTTTAACTTCCGCACGGTCGCCGGCCCCTTGCCCGAGAGCGAACAAGCCACCAATCAGCCGAATCGCTATGCGATCCGCAAGGATTACGGACGACTGGATCCGGCCCTGATCCCCGTAGCCGGGGTGGCACCACGTTTCGAAACTTACAGCCGTATCGGTAACAAGGACTATGAGGTGTTTGGCCAATCCTACAAGGTATGGCGGGATATCGAGCAATACAGCGAAGAGGGCACAGCCTCCTGGTATGGTCCCGGTTTTCATGGCCAATACACCTCGAATGGCGAAACCTACAACCAGTACGATATTTCGGCGGCGCACAAGCATCTGCCGATCCCCTGCTATATCCGGGTGACCAATAAGGAGAATGGCCGCTCCCTAATCGTCCGAGTCAACGATCGGGGTCCCTTCCATGGTGACCGCATCCTGGATCTCTCCTATGGTGCCGCCCAGCGCCTGGGGATCGTGGGTCAGGGGGTGGCCAAAGTCCGCCTGGATCTGGTCCATCCCCCACGTCCGGCCAATGCCGACGAGATGATCGCCCGCAGCGAAGCCAAAACCATCCAGTTACTGGCCACCGACTCGGCACAAAGGGCGCGGGAAGAAGCCAGCCGGCTGAGCCAAAAATTCGGCACGCCCATCACCATAGTAAGCGCCAATCAGGTCTACCGCCTACACATGGGCCCCATGGCTCCCCAGCAAGCCGATGTCATGCTGGCGGTGGTCAAGGATGCGGGCCTGAACAGCGCTTACTTCGTCTATTGAGTCTGCACGCCCACAAACTTCAACCAATTCCTGGCTGCCAAGGGGATCACACTTTGTTATAGTAGCGCCCTTCGCAGAATTGCCTGCTCACAGGCTACTCACAAAGGATCACGATTTTGAAACTGGCGAAACCCTTTCTGCTTTGTGCCTCTATAGCGCTGTCGATGACGGCTGTTGCTGCAACTTCCACTCCGACGCCTGATGCGCAACCGAAGCCGGATCCGAAGCCGATGCCTGCTCAGGCTCCCGTGGCACTGCCCAGCCCACCGCAAATTGCTGCCAAAGCTTTTTTGCTGATGGACTACCACACAGGTCAAGTGCTGTTCGGCAATAACGAACATGAGCGCCTGCCGCCCGCCAGTCTGACCAAGATGATGACCTCCTATGTCATCGGCCAGGAGCTCAAGTCCGGCCGCATGAAACCGGATGACATGGTCACCA
The DNA here is from genome assembly GCF_054780855.1 of Pseudaeromonas pectinilytica. Classification (NCBI taxonomy): domain Bacteria; kingdom Pseudomonadati; phylum Pseudomonadota; class Gammaproteobacteria; order Aeromonadales; family Aeromonadaceae; genus Pseudaeromonas; species Pseudaeromonas pectinilytica. Next base: position 18,902 of record NZ_BAAGVN010000003.1, on the reverse strand, counting down.
TCAGCCAGAACGCCTGGGCCAAGAACTACTCCGATTCGTCAAAGATGTTTATCGAAGTCGGCAAGCAGGTCAGTGTGGATAACCTGAACAAGGGCATCATCATCCAATCCGGTAACGATGCCTGTATCGCCATGGCCGAACACATCGCCGGCTCCGAAGACTCATTCGCCAGCCTGATGAACCAGTGGGCCGATCGTCTGGGGATGAAAGAGACCCACTTCGTCAACGCCCATGGACTGCATAACGAGAACCACTACTCCAGCGCTTACGACATGGCCCTGCTGGGTCAGGCGCTGATCCGTGATCTGCCAAGCGAATATGCCATCTACTCGCAAAAAGAGTTCACCTTCAACGGCATAGTCCAGCACAACCGCAATCGCCTGCTGTGGGACAAGAGTCTGGCGGTGGACGGCATCAAGACCGGTCACGTCAGCGAAGTGGGTTATAACCTGGTCTCCTCGGCCACGGGTCCGGACAACATGCGCCTGATCGCCGTGGTCATCGGCTCCGGTAGCGAAGCGCAGCGCGCTGAAGAGAGCAAGAAGCTGCTGACCTACGGTTTCCGTTTCTACCAGAACGTGACCCCCTACAAGCTGGGCGCTGAGCTCGCGACCCAACGGGTGTGGATGGGTGACAAGAACGAGATCAAGCTGGGAACCGATCGGGACATCAGTCTGGTCATCCCCCGCAACAGCAGTGGCAAGCTCAAGGCTGATTTCCAGTTGAAAAACGAACTGGATGCCCCCATCAAGAAGGGAGAGCAAGTCGGTATCATCTTCCTGAAGCTGGATGGTAAGGATGTCGCCCAGTATCCGCTGGTCGCACTGGAAGAGGTGAATGAAGGCAGCCTCTTCAGCCGCCTGTGGGATTACCTGATCCTGCTGTTCCAGCGCCTGATTGGCTAAGCCAGCACGCTGAAGACAGACGAAACAGGCCCTGCATGTCAGGGCCTGTTTATTGGTCCAGAATGAATAGAACCCCCGTATCACGCCATCGCCGGCCATCAGGCGAGGCCAGCAAGAGAGAACACCATGTCGCTGAATACCAAGTTTGATGAACTCCTCGAGTTCCCCTGCCAGTTCCCGTTCAAGGTGCTGGGAATTGCCCACCCCGAGCTGGCCGATCAAGTCGTTGCCGTGCTGCAGCAACACGCGCCAGCCGACTATTCGCCAACCCTGCGCCCCAGCGCCAAAGGCAATTATGTCTCGGTCAGCGTCACAGTCACTGCCACCAGCAAGGAACACCTGGAGACCATGTATGTGGCACTGGGCAAGCTGGAGCTGGTGCGGATGGTGCTGTGATCGGCCTCACATCTGACTGGTAATCATCCAGTCGCTGGTTATAATGACCGGCGAATTTTACAAAAAGGAAACAATGTTGCAGCAAATGCCCTTGATCGTGCGTCACCTCGGCATCCGTCCCTACCTGCAAACCTGGCAGGATATGCAGACGTTTACCGATCAGCGGGACGCCGACACTCCCGATGAAATCTGGTTGCTGCAACACGAGGCCGTCTATACCCAGGGCCAGGCCGGTAAAGCCGAACACCTGCTGCATCAGACCGATATCCCGGTGGTGCAGTCGGATCGCGGCGGCCAGATCACCTATCATGGTCCCGGCCAGCTGATTGCCTATCTGCTGATTGATGTCCGCCGTAAGGGGCTGGGTGTCCGGCAACTGGTGACGGCGATGGAGCAGGCGGTCATTGCCCTGCTCGCCCGCTCCGGGATCGAGGCGGTCGCCAAGCCCGATGCCCCCGGCGTCTATGTGGCAGGCGCCAAAATTGCCTCACTGGGGCTGCGCATCCGCCGCGGCTGCTCGTTCCACGGTCTGGCTCTGAACGTCAACCTGGATCTGACCCCCTTTAGCCATATCAATCCTTGCGGCTATGCCGGTCTGGCGATGACCCAGACCGCCACGCTGGGCGGCCCGCAAACCGTGGCCGAAGCCGAGCCCCTGTTACTGGGCGAGCTGACCCGCTTGATTGACTATTCCACCTGGACTGAACTAACCGAGAGCTGAGTGATGAGCAAACCTGTACGCGTAGAGCCCGGCATCAAACTGCGTGATGCCGACAAGATGGCGCTGATCCCGGTGAAATTCATGCCGGATGCCGATGAGGCACCGCTGAAGAAACCGGACTGGATGCGTATCCGTCTGCCCGCCACCAGCGAGAAGATCCAGGCGGTGAAGAACATCATGCGCAAGAACAATCTGCACTCGGTGTGTGAAGAAGCCTCCTGCCCGAATCTGTCCGAGTGTTTCAACCACGGCACAGCCACCTTTATGATCCTGGGCGCTATCTGCACCCGCCGCTGCCCGTTCTGCGACGTCGCCCATGGCCGCCCGCTGGCTCCGGACAGCGACGAGCCGCGCAAACTCGGTCGCACCATTGCCGAGATGAAACTCAAGTATGTGGTCATCACCTCGGTGGATCGGGACGATCTGCGCGATGGCGGTGCCCAGCACTTTGCCGACTCCATTCGCGCCATCCGGGAGGAGTCACCCAGCACCCGCATCGAAACCCTGACGCCGGACTTCCGCGGCCGCATGGACACAGCGCTGGAGATCTTCAAAACCAATCCGCCGGATGTATTCAACCACAATCTGGAAACTGCTCCCCGCCTCTACCGCGTGGCGCGTCCGGGGGCCGACTACAAATGGTCGCTGGAGCTGCTGCGCCGTATGGGCGAGCAACATCCGGATATGCCGACCAAATCCGGCTTGATGATGGGTCTGGGGGAGACCAACGACGAGATCGTCGAGGTACTCAAAGATCTGCGCGCCCACGGCGTTACCATGTTGACCCTGGGCCAGTATCTGCAGCCCAGCCGTCACCACCTGCCGGTGAAGCGCTATGTGCCGCCCCACGAGTTCGATGAGCTCAAGGCAATCGCACTGGATCTGGGCTTCACCCACGCCGCCTGCGGCCCCTTCGTCCGCTCCTCCTACCATGCGGATCTGCAAGCCCAGGGCAAGGAAGTAAAATAAGGCAAAGAAGATAAACAGTGGGCAAGCGGAATGGGGATATCCCCTCTCCCCGACGCTCGAACAAGCTCGGGACTCCACATCAAGAGTCCCGCTCATCCAGCCCTTCCATCTCCCTTGATCAGGTTTCTTAGACTATCACTTCGGGGCGGCCCCCGTTACAGTATGACCAGAGCTCAGCGGCCAGCAGGCGCAAGGAATGACCCATGACAGAAAGAGCACCCACGGTGATGGACGACAACCCGGGCGAGCAGAGTCTGCAGCTACTGGATAACCAATTTCTGGCCGATCTGCGCCAGCAGATGCTGCGATTTGCGCTCCTGCAACTGGCCGACCATGCGCTAGCGGAAGATGCCGTACAAGAGGCACTCACCGGTGCCCTGCAGAATGCCCGAGCCTTCGGAGGCCGGGCGGCACTCAAGACCTGGGTGTTTGCCATTCTCAAGCATAAGATTGCCGATACTCTGCGCTACAAACTACGCGTCACCGATGCCAGCAGTCTGCTGCGCAGTGAGGATGAAGAGCAGGACTTCGCCGCCCTGTTCGATGCGCGCGGCCATTGGCCTTCCGACGAGCGGCCGGGCGATTGGGGAAATCCCCACGAGGCGGTGCGCGAGGGACAATTCTGGCGCGTGTTCGAGGCCTGTCTGGAGAATCTGCCGGGGGCTCAGGCCCGCGTCTTTATGATGCGTGAATTTATCGAACTGGAATCCGACGAGATCTGCAGCGCCGTCGAGATTTCGCTGAGTAATCTGAATGTCATGCTCTACAGAGCCCGCATGCGGTTACGCGAGTGTCTGGATAGCCGCTGGTTTATGGAGCAGAAGTCATCATGCTGAACTGTCGCGAGGCCACGCGCCTACTCTCGGAAAGCCTGGATCGGCCTCTGACCCTCAACGAGCGGATGACGCTGAAACTACATCTGATGATGTGTACCGGCTGCCGTAACTTTGACCAACAGATGGGCTCCATCCGTCAGATCACCCGTCTCTATGTGCAGGGAAAACAGCCGCCGGAGGATGACTCCCACTCTTGAGTCGGGGCATCTTGACCCGGCAAGCCATCCACACGGACTTGCTGATGACTCAGCGCGCGGTGACACCATACCGGCGCGCCAACCCATGATCCAGCGAGAAGCGCCCCGCCCCCTTGGCCAGCAAAAACAATAACGCGACCGCCCAGACGCCATGGGTGGCATAGGCATCCGGGTAAACCAGCAGTTGGATGGTCGCTGTCATGACCAGCAAGCCGCTCGCCGCCAGGCGGGTACCCAGCCCTAGCAACAGCAGCACAGGGAGTAAATGTTCGGCCGAGGCTGCGACCAGTGCCGCCACTTGCGGATCGAGCAGTGGCAGACGGTATTCCTCCCGAAACAGATACAGGGCCGAATCACTCAGCCGGGGCCAGCCCAGCTCCACCCGGCCGGCGAGCAGATCGATGACCAATCCCTCGACCTTGGTCTGCCCCGATTGCCAGAAAATGGCGGCGATGGAAAAGCGCGCCAGTAAGGCGATAGCACTGTCCGGAATACGCTGACACGCGTTACACAGCATGGCGATGATGGTCGATGCGCGACTGTTTCCAGCCCGCTTGAGCTCTGTCGGGTTGTTCATCTCTTATCTCCCGGGATTCATGGGTCAATGGGACAATGGGTTAATGGGTTAATGGGTCAGAAAAGCCCATCACGGCCCCCTGCTGGATCAGTAGCGTCAAGCCTGGGGTTACCTCGAATCCGGTATGCTGCTGGCTGGCCTGAGCCATGGCCTCGCCCAGCGTCAGACCCCGCTGCAAGCCAGTGATGAACGCATGGGTTCCTGCATCTACAGGGATCAGATCCACGGTCAGCCCTGTCCGCAGCAGCAGCGCCTGTTGCGGGCTATCCAGCCGCAGGCTTGCCAACTGTTGCTGGATCTGATGAGGCGTCGTCAGTGCACCGTCTCCCTGATGGGCGGCCCAGATAGAGACCACCGCATAGAGTGAACGGATCAGCTGCAACGACGGATGCAGGGTGAGTTGTCGATCCGGCAAGTGCTCGACATCAGCCCAGACCGTCGCCAGAGTGGCCGTAGAGACGCGCGTGCCATCCGCACTGTGAAACGCCCGGATGCGCAACCATTCCAGTTGCGCGACATCGGCCAGATAGGGCACAGCGGCGGCTGGAGCAAACTGACGGATAAACTGCGGCAATCGATCGCCGTATTCCGCCAGAATGGGCGACTCAGGAGGGCACTCCCGGACATATATCTGGGCCATGGCCCGAAAAAATGGCTCCCCAACCAGGGCTTGTACCACCGGAAAGCTATCCGCCAAGGCATCTATTAATGACGCCAGCACATTGTTCCGGTAGACGGCAAAGCGGCGCCCCGGATCGGAGCCATTCCAGGTGTGAAGCCCCGTCGGCAGCGGTCCTTCCGGGCGCCCTAACGCCTGATAAAAATCCTGTTGCCCGCTCATAGCGCTGTCTGCCGCGGTTGCATGCAAGCCACCCCTCTAAGACGCAGCTCGGCCTGTTGCGCCTCGGCGCACAGGGTCGCCAGTGACGGGATATTCTGATCCCGTTCAATCAGGGTCGGAGCGGGCCCCAACTGCTGCAAGGTAAACTCATACAAGTGCCACACCGCCTCGGCGATGGGGGCGCCATGGCTGTCGATCAGCAGTGGATCGCCGGCCGCATCCCGGTCTCTGGCAAATCCTGCCAGATGGATTTCACCGATCCACAAACCGGCCAGCGCCCGGATATAAGCATAAGGATCTCGACCATGGTTGATGCTGGAGACATAGACGTTATTGACATCCAGCAACAAGCCGCAGCCGGTGCGTTGCAGAATGTCGCGGATAAACTCGGGTTCACTCCGATCCGAGGTGGCAAACTCCAGATAGGTCGCCGGATTTTCCAGCAGTAGGGGGCGTTGCAATACCTCCTGCACCTGATCGATATGTGCGCAGACCCGTTGCAGAGTTCCGGCGTGATAGGGCAACGGCAACAGGTCATTCAAAAAGTGCCCGCCATGGCTGGCCCAAGCCAGATGCTCGGAGAACAACTCGGGCTGATAGCGATCCAGCAGGGCGGCCAGGCGTTGCAAGTGGGCCTGGTCGAGCGGTTGCTCCCCGCCAATGGAGAGCCCGACGCCGTGAATCGATAAGGGATACAGCTCGCGGATCCGGGTCAGGTAGTGGTGAAACGGCCCCCCATCGACCATGTAGTTTTCGGCATGGATTTCAAAAAAGCCCACGGTGGGCCGAGTCTCCAGGATCTCGATAAAATGTTCAGGCTTGAGCCCTATCCCGGCACGAAGGGGCATGGCCCCTCCGTGCTGGAAAGAGGAAGCAGCTCTGAGCAACTCATGTTGCGTCATGGCATTCATGGTCGGCTTCCTTCAAGGATGGCAGCTCAGCTCTACTTGGCCTGGAAGGCGTCTAACTGCCCCATGCCGGTCGGCAATGTCGGGGATGCGGTTTGCACGCAGGTCCCCGCCGGCACCATCTTCCAGGCATCGCCCTGATAATCCATCTTCGCCGTACCCGCGCAGGTGGTTCCAGCCCCGGCTTTGCAATCATTTTTACCCTTGAGGGCGACGCCGTAACATTTTTCCATCCCGGCGGTATCCGCGGCGAAAGCCGGGACAGCAGCGACAGTCAGTACGGATCCCAACGCCAGGGCAAGGGTGGCAGCAGCAGTTGATTTGGTCATGGTGGAACTCCTGTAGAGGTCAATCAAGATGGGCATAGGCCCGGGTCATGGCAGTCGAGAGGAGAAGCCAGACGCGCTGATTCTCTTCTCTTGCTATGACATAGTCGGAGTCACCCTGAATTTTCTTACACAAATTTTTAACTTTTTTTTACTCTCGAGATCTCAGCCGATCTGCTCTGCCAATCCGAGTGCGTGAGCCCCCGCGCATAGCGGCTGCATAAAAAAGGCCGGAGTCTTCTCCGGTGCCAGTGAGTTTGCGGTGTCAGTGAATTAGCAAAGGCGAGGCACACGGTTGAGCTAACCATGAGAGCTAGGGATGATGGCAAAGTCACACCGCAGTTGGCGCATTTTTGCGCAATCAGCCCCTTGTGGCGTACTGTGGGATGAGCACCCGTTTACCCGCCCCCCGTGGGGTAGTACCCTGATGGCCTCTACCAAGAAACCGGATATACGCCATCCGGTTTCGCAGCGGGAGCCTAACCAGCAGCCATGTCACAGCAACCTCTCTATCGGCAACGACTTCGCGACGCTCTGCGTCAGGGGATGGCTGCCGGATGCCAACGAATCATCCGACTCGCCCAGCACCGCCGGGGCTGGTACCTGCTGGGCTGGACGGCGGCAAGCCTGTTGCTGTTATCCGTGTTGCTGGTGATCCTGGCCGACTATCTGGTCTCTGATATGCGCAAGTACAGTTATCAGGATGCCGCCCTCATCCCCTACAACAAGGTGGCCGTAGTGTTGGGCACCTCGCGCTTTCTCAGTGATGGCGGGCGCAACCAGTACTTTCACAACCGCATCGCCGCCGCCGCCGAGCTCTATCGGCAGGGCAAGGCCTCCTATTTTCTGGTCTCCGGCGACAACGCCACCCTGAGCTATAACGAACCCCGCGAGATGCGCCGCGCCCTGATCCGCGCCGGGATCCCGGCCGAGCGCATCTACAGCGACTACGCCGGTTTTCGCACCCTGGACTCCATAGTCCGCGCCAATGCGGTGTTCGGGCAACGCAGCTACACCATAGTCTCCCAGCAATTTCACAATGAGCGGGCCCTCTATCTGGCCCGTCACTTCGGCATTCAGGCCATCGGCTTCAATGCCCGGGATGTGGATGCCTACTCGGGGCTCAAGACCCGGATCCGCGAGTTGATGGCGCGGGTGCTGTGTCTGCTGGATGTCTACATCCTCGACAAGCAACCCAAGTTTCTCGGCGAGCCGGTGCTGATCGGCTGAGCGCAACGCCAGCGGCTTCACAGAGCCTGCCGCTTCACGTTGCCAAGCAAACGGGTAGCACAAACGTGTATTCCCGAGCCAGCTTTAGGTAGGATAGCCACCAGTCATAATCCGCTTCTATCGAGGTAGTTCCGATGAGTCGTCACCCGCAACCGCGCGATCAAGCTTGGCTCCAGATCGCCGTCGGCTTGTCGACCTCGATGCCCGGCGAGTTGCAATACCAGCGTCTGGTGCAGGCTATCTGCGATGTATTGCCCTGCGATGCGGTGGCATTGTTGAAATTGCAGGAAGGTGAGCTCCTGCCGGTGGCTCTGCACGGCCTGGCCCCCGAGCTGATGGGGCAGCGCTTCATTCCCCGCGAGCATCCACGACTGGCGCGGATCCTGGAAAGCCGTGACCCGGTGCGCTTCCCCGATGAGGCCGGGCTGCCCGACCCCTTCGATGGCTGGTTGGCCAATGATCCAGAGCGCAAGGCGGATGTGCATGCCTGCATGGGCTGCGCCCTGTATGTGGATCAGCAACTGGTAGGCGTACTGACCCTGGATGCCCTGACCCCAGGGGCCTTCGATGGTATCGACGATATGACGGTGGCCGTCTTTGCCGCGCTCTCAGCGGCCACCCTGCGTAATGTGGCGCTGATCCGCGCCCTGGAGCAGGCCAGCGAGCAACAAAAAGCCTTGGCCCGGGAGCTGGTGCAGGAAGCCCAGCGCCGGGAGGGAGAACTCATCGGCCATAGCCCCCTGTTACAGCAGTTACGGGAGGAGATCCGCCTGGTCGCCGCCACCGATCTGGCGGTGTTGATCACAGGTGAAACCGGCACCGGCAAGGAGCTGGTCGCCCGCACCCTGCACTCCCAATCCCGCCGGGCCGAGCAGGCACTGGTCCATGTCAATTGCGCCGCCCTGCCGGAGTCGATTGCCGAAAGCGAGCTGTTTGGTCATCTCAAGGGCTCCTTTACCGGCGCCATCAGCGATAGGGCCGGCAAGTTCGAACTGGCCGATGGCGGCACCCTGTTCCTCGATGAAATCGGCGAATTGGCGCTGAGTTTGCAGGCCAAATTGCTGCGCGCCCTGCAACAGGGGGAAGTGCAGCGGGTCGGTGCCGACAAACCGCACCGCGTCAATGTGCGGCTGCTGGCGGCCACCAACCGGGATCTGGAGCTGGAGGTGCGCGAGGGCCGGTTTCGCGCCGATCTCTACCACCGGTTGAAGGTCTACCCCATCGCTGTACCACCGCTGCGCGAGCACATTGCCGATCTGGAGTTGCTGTGCGGCTATTTTCTCGATCTGGCCCGTAGCAAGCTGGGGCTCAAACAGATTGGCCTGCATCCGCTGGCACTGCTGCGGTTGCGGGAATACGACTGGCCGGGCAATGTGCGCGAGCTGGAGCACCTGCTGATGCGTGCCAGCCTCAAGGCGGCGCGGGAGAATGCCCAGCGGCCGCTGATCCGCGCCGAACAGCTGGATCTGCACACCCAGAGCAGCCCTGTGTCTGCCCCATCCGATGAGCGGACGGCAGAGATGCACCCCACCCCCATTACGCCAACCCTGGATCAGCTGCCGCTGCGCGATGCCGTCGATGCCTACCAGAAACAACGCATCCTGCAGGCGCTCACGACCCAGGATGGTAACTGGAGTGCCGCCGCCCGCGATCTGCAACTGGATAGAGCCAATCTCAACCGGCTGGCCAAACGTTTGGGGCTGGCTTAAGCCGCAAAGACCATGGCCGATTGCTGCACGCCGGGCAGCACTGTTTTGCCGTCGACCCGGTTTTTCCCGGCTCCCCAGCACGCTAGAGTGAGGCATCTGTTATCCATTGGTGCTGACGCGTCAGCCATTGAGGAGCCATACCATGTCTCAGGATCCCCTGTTCTGCCCACTGCGGCTGGGCCATTTCCAACTTGCCAACCGGATTGTCATGCCGCCCATGACCCGCTCCCGGGCCAGCCAGCCTGGTGATGTGGCCAATGCGCTGATGGCCGAATACTATGCCCAGCGCGCCAGTGCCGGCCTCATCGTCAGTGAGGGGACCCAAGTCTCGGCAGCTACTGAGATGTAGAGTATCAGCCTAAAAGTGTTAGAACGCCGGTATCAAAGGGCTTGAGGGTAACCACGCTAGGTTTACAAAAAAAAATGTTAGTAACACACCAATTAGCTCACTAAGTTAGACGCTATACACCATTTTGTTAGTTACTACGGCTTTTCCCAACCATAGGCACAGCACAAAAGTGGACGGTGTAACACTCAAAATGTAGCTATAATCTTTTCGCGAAACCGTCCAAGCAATTTAATTTGCACCGAATCAGCTATCGGTATTCCATGGTCATTGTTTGTCAATGCCACACTTGCATCCGATTTTTCACCCCATGAAATGTTTGTTGACTCGATAGTTCGTTGCGGCGTACTTGCACAGATATGCTCTGAGGATGCAATGTTGCTGGTGTGTGATTCGTATATTAGTACCCGCTGTTCGGGCAACTCATCAGCAATCCGCCCTGCAAAAGTAACCAATTCAGGCTCTGCAAATGTGTAAAACCATCCCTCTTGAAGGCCTGTTTTTGTTATACGTAACACACGCCCGAGAACCTGCCGATAGTGCAGTTCAGTTCGAATCAGCGAAAGATGACAGCAGATCTGAAGACGTGGAATATCTGTGCCTTCACTTATCATCCCGACGCTAATAATCCAGGCCGCATCGCTTGAACGGAACTTTTCGATCTGTGCAGCCGCATCCGGTGTTTTATAGGTCACTAGAACCGCTTGCTGGTTCATCTCTGTTGCCAATATCTGGGTGATCAACGCAGCATGTTCAACCGACGCTGCGACCACCAGGCCTGCTGCATTGGGTACCTCTTCTCGCATTTTCCTGAGTCGTTGATTGGCAGTACTCAGCATGTGGCGAATCGCGACAGGATGCGAAATTAACTCCCCGTAGCGGATATCTTGTTGGTTAAATAGCTCTGCAAGGGATGAGTAGGATTTTGTCTCTGAGGAGAAGTAAACAGAGATCAGATCGTTATCAATCAGGACGATTTTAGGTCGTCGGCAGACCCTATCCTCGATTGCCTCTCTGAGGCCATACCGATAGTCGCATTGAATTCGGTTGTCTGGATCCGCATAACGGGCCAGTACAATCGGGGCTTGGTCTGAACGCCATGGCGTTCCTGTTAAGGCCAACGTATAAGTCGCTTGATCCTGAATATTGAGTAGGATTTCCTCTCCCCAGGCGTTTGCATTATCGGGTTCAGTGCCCGAACAGTGATGGATCTCATCAAAGATGACCATCACGTTGTGAGATGCAAACAGCTGCCAGAAATCCTCTTTGAAGAACAACAAGTTTTGGTAGGTGTAGCTACAGCCGGCAGCACCAATAATCCCATCAAAGCGTCGCTCCAGCACCCTACTCATGGATAAGCGCATCCCCTCAGCCACTGCTACGGAAGGAGAGAAACAAAGAATGAAGTCGATCTTGTCATCCACGAGCAAACGACGGCTTAGTTCCGCAGCCATTGTGGTTTTTCCCGCACCTGGCGTGGCTAAGCACAGAAAATGGCGAGAGTTCTCATAGTGTATGAGGGCTTGCTCAACGCAAGTTGCCTGCCATTTGCGTAAATGCATCATCAGGCCCTTTGCGAATGCTGCATTATGACGGTTTGGATCGCCTTTAGTTGCCCTAATAGTTTGGAGCTCTTCTCTCTAGCCTCTCGGTAGTCCGCATCAAACAAGGACTGAATGGAAGGAAACTCCTTAGCAAGCCGTTGATATTCTTCGGTCTCTCCGATAGCGGTTAACAAATCGACTTGGTAATTATGGGCTTTGAGGTGCAGTTCCGATAAGACATGGCTGTTAGTCATGGCATTAGGGGACAACACACCATCCATTGGCTTTTCGTCACATGGCTCTTCTTGCCGGTTTTCGACGAACAGTGTTTCATGAAACTTCGGCGTTTTTCTGTACTTCACCGCGCCACCAGTATTTGGCACTTTCTCAACAAGATCATTGCGTTGCAGTCGCACTACTTGTCGGTAGACCTTCCGGTATGCATCCCTTCTTTCCGCGTCTCCCTCGGGAACAGCCATAAATTTGATATAGGAATCCCTAAGCACTTTGACTGTGAAGTGATCAAGACTCTGCACTACGAGAATTTGATAGAACGGAGGCGAAAGAGTCTTTTTCTTTGGGGGCATCGTATAGTCTCGTTGTCGGGGTGAAAGAACATCACAGGCTTTAACGGTTGCGGATTATAGTCCGTGGTTATGTTCGCGACAACTCTGGATAGTTCTCGTCTTTATGAGAGACGAGAAATGAAAGACTTAGCGATCAAATTCGGTGAACGCATTCGCCAGAAAAGAATACAAATCGGGATTTCGCAAGATAAGCTGGCTCTGCTGTCAGAGATTGACAGAAGCTATGTCGGTAGGATTGAGCGGGGTGAGGTCAACATCACCCTGGAGAAAGCGTATCAGCTTGCAGAGGTTCTCAATTGCGACATTCGTGATCTATTGCCCTAACCATTGATTTACGTTGACAGGTGCTGACGCCCATCTTCGACCCCGGCTTCTCGGATAACAGTTTCGGATTCCGGCCCCCTCGAAACGGGCAGCATGCGGTGAAACAGGTACAGCGCCTCATCAAGCAAGGCCGCAGCTTTGCGGTCGATGTGGATCTGTCGAAGTTCTTCGACCGGGTAAACCATGATCTACTCATGAGTAAACTGGGCGCCAAGATCAACAACAAGCGGTTACTGAGCCTGATTGGCCAATACCTGCGAGCCGGGTTTATCGCTAACCAGCAGCGTCAGGAGAGTCGGGAAGGTGTGCCACAGGGCGGTCCGTTATCGCCGCTGTTGGCCAACATCATGCTCGACCCACTGGACAAAGAGCTGGAAAAGCGTGGCCACGCCTTCGCCCGCTATGCCGATGACTTCACCATACTGGTGAGGAGTCGGCGAGCGGGAGAGCGCGTACTGGCCAGCATCAGCCGCTACTTGCAACAGCGTTTGAAACTGGTGGTCAACGCCAGCAAAAGCCATGTCGTCAAAACCTCGGAGAGTAAGTTCCTGGGGTTTACCTTCAAGACGGGGAAGATCCTCATTCACCCGAAAACCTTGCAACGCTTCAAGCAGCAAGTCAGACGATTGACCAACCGCAACTGGGGCGTGGCGATGGAGTATCAACTCTTCAAAACCAGCCAATACCTGCGCGGCTGGATCCACTACTTTGGTATCGCCAACTGCTATCAACTCTGCGTGGAGCTGGATCAATGGATCCGCCGCCGGATACGGATGGCCTACTGGCGGCAGTGGCGAAAGCCGCGCACCAAGGTACGGAACCTGATGAGCCGGGGCGTCCACGTTCGGACGGCGGTGGCATGTGGCATCACCAGTAAAGGCCCATGGCGTAGCTCGAAAACCCCGGGGATCTAGCAGGCGTTATCGAACGCCTATCTGAAATCCCAAGGATTGTTTGCGTTGCGCGATGGTTGGATACGGCTTCACCATTCTAAGTGAAACGCCCTGTGCGGACCCGCACGCAGGGTGTTGTGGGGGCTGGGGGCTAGAAACCCCCGGCTACCCGATCATATTTCAACTGTATGCAGCTAGGGAAGGTGCGAACAAGCGGGGCATGTCTTCCCAAGCTGGCTCACCGATTAAATTTTCGCGTGTCTGGACCGATTATTTCTCCCGAAAACACCTCAAACCAGCCTATTTAGACCGTTTCTTCGCCATCTAAGGCGTTATTCCCAGTTTTTAGTGCGATCTCTCCCACTGACGTATCATCTGGTCCACCCGAAACAGGTTGGCCAGGGTGAATAACATCGCTAGTTGGTTATCGTTTTTCAGCAGCCCCTTGTATCTGGCTTTCACGAAGCCGAACTGCCGCTTGATGATGCGAAACGGATGTTCCACTTTGGCCCGGATGCTTGCCTTCATGTATTCGATGTTGATGGCTGTTTTGTTCTTGCGTGGATGCTGTTTCAAGGTTCTTACCTTGCCGGGTCGCTCGGCGATCAGCCAGTCCACATCCACCTCGGTCAGCTCCTCGCGCTGTGGCGCTCCTTGGTAGCCAGCATCGGCTGAGACAAATTGCTCCTTACCGTGCAGCAGGTTACCCAACTGATTGAGGTCATGCTCGTTGGCCGCAGTGGTGACCAGGCTGTGGGTCAGACCACTCTTGGCATCAACGCCGATATGGGCCTTCATGCCAAAGTGCCACTGATTGCCTTTCTTGGTCTGGTGCATCTCCGGATCGCGTTGCTGCTCTTTGTTCTTGGTCGAGCTAGGTGCCTCAATGATGGTGGCATCGACCAAGGTGCCTTGAGTCATCATGACGCCTGCTTCGGCCAGCCAGCGATTGATGGTCTTGAACAATTGGCGGGCCAGTTGATGCTGCTCCAGCAGGTGGCGGAAATTCATGATGGTGGTGCGATCCGGTAAGGCACTATCCAGGGATAACCGGGCAAACAGACGCATGGAGGCGATTTCGTACAGAGCGTCTTCCATCGCGCCATCGCTCAGGTTGTACCAATGCTGCAGACAGTGAATGCGTAGCATGGTTTCCAGCGGATAAGGCCGCCGGCTATTCCCAGCCTTGGGATAAAACGGCTCGATGACTTCCACCATGTTTTGCCATGGCAGAATCTGGTTCATGCGGGACAAGAAAATCTCTTTTCTGGTCTGACGGCGCTTACTGCTGAATTCGCTGTCGGCGAAGGTGAGTTGATGGCTCATGATCCCCCCTGGAGTGCAGCTCCGGATGAACATCATGATCTCATATCACAGACTTATTCGCACCTTCCCTAGAAGGCCTAATTTGACTTGTTGTTTCAACGCAGCTTTTGCAGGCCTACGCAAACCAGTTGTCAACAAGTTTGGTATTTCCGCGTGCGCTGTCCCTTTCCAGTTAGGTTGCATATACCCAAGCGTTTTCTTGTGATGAGGAAAGCAGCATAGTAGTAACGGTTGAAAGCACTTCGCCCCAACAAATCTGCGCTATTAGGGTCTGTGTTGATTAGCGCCAATCTTTCCAACTCACTGCCTACGTATTGCATCAATAATGCTCTTCTATGTACCCATAAGCCTTTTGGAACAGCTCTTTGTCTTTGCCCAAGCCAAACTGTGCCAGCGTTACCAATAGCGCTTTTTGGATTTCGCGCGGGCCGCTGTTGGAGTTTTGCCAGCCTTCAAAACGGGTGGCTTTAACTATCTTGTCGATCTGCTCTACTACATCGCCAATTAACTTAGGCGTGGTTTCAGGGCGAGTTTCCAAGAAGAGTTTGGTTAAGGCTTGTTTGTTGTCTTCTTCGGTCACTACATGCTCACCGGTTTCACGTTCAGCCTGAACGGTATCTTTAGCAGCGTCTAACAGGCCTTTTAACCAATCAATAGCTTTGATTACTCCCGCTTCGTAGTCTTGACGCAGTTTTTCCAAGCGTTCGCCTAATTCGACAAACTTCGGGTCGTTACTGCCACGCAGGCGGCCCATCAGATCAATTTCCAGGCGTTTAGCGCGTTGCTCTTGCTCTTTGTCTGTAAGAGTAAAAATGGCGTGCTCATCCATGATCAGCTCGTCGATATCATCGCGGATGCGGTTGATGTCGGTGTGCTCGTGGATCATCTTAATGGTTTCTGGGCCAAGAGCCGCCCATACCAGAGCGCCAGTTTGGCCAACAGGACGCACAGATTCGTAAATCTGTGCCAGCCATTTATAGTCTGTGCGGTACGGGGTTAAGAAGGTATCTGGATTAATGGCGGACCAAAGCTTGGCTAACACGCCAAAGCTGGCAGCAAACTCATCACGCTTTTCATTAGTGGGCAAGCACTCTTGCGCGGCCATAATGCCTTCAAAACCATCCAGGGTACGGTCAACACCTGGGAAGTAAGACAGGCACTTATCTAACTGGGCGGGCAACAGCTCTTTAAAGGCTTCAATGCCTTCTACCACACCATCAATTTCTTCCGGGTTGTAAGCCAGTGCGGGGCGCAGGTTTTCAAATACGCCTAGATAGTCGATGATCAGGCCCATGTCTTTACGCACATCATCGGTTTCATACAGACGATTAGTACGGCACATGGCCTGTAGCAACGTGTGATCGCGCAGCGGTTTGTCTAAATACATGCAGTAGCAGATTGGCGCGTCAAAGCCGGTGAGCAATTTGGCGGTGACGATGATCAGCTGCAACGGATGCTTGGGGTCTTTAAAGCTTTCGATTAAGTCTTTCTGGGTTTGGTCTTCGGCATCAATCTGCTGCCAACGCTCAAAATCTTCTTGCTGAATCGGCAGTTCTAAATCGTCGTGCCACTTACGCCAGTCTTTATTGAGCTTATCTTTTTTACCGCCTTCTTCGGCTTTTACAGGTGCCTGGTCGACGTTCATCACCACTTCAACGGCATCAAAGCCGAGTTTGTCACCCAACAAGTAGTACATCTGCACACAGGCATCGCGGTCGTACACCACTACCATGCCTTTCATCTTTTTCGGCTTAACGTGGCTGGTAAAGTGCTCAGCAATATCATTGCTGACAGCGGCCATACGTTTCGGTGCTTTCAGCATTACTGCTAACTTGCCCGCGCGTTTAGAGAGCGCAGCCTTTTCTTCTTCGTCGAGATTGTTTTCTTGGGCGAGCCTTTCGAACTCTTCGTTAATCGCATCACGATCTACTCGCAACTCAGCCAGGCGCGGTTCGAACTTCACGGGGTTGGTGGCACCGTCGCGGATCGATTGTTTGTAGCTATAGCGGTTCATATAGCGGCCGGGATCATCTTCGGCTCCGAATAGCTTGAAGGTATTACGGTCAATGCCTGAAATCGGTGTGCCGGTTAAGCCATAGAAGTGCGCATTGGGAAGAGCCCAGCGCATTTTCTCACCCAAGCCACCTTCCTGTGTCCGGTGCGCTTCGTCCACCAGTACAATAATGTTGTCACGGTTGTTAAGGCCATTCGGTTTGCTGTCGTCAATCTCGACATCTTTAAACTTAAAGATGGTGGTGATTAAGATGCCACGGCTGTCTTGCCCAATATGCTCGCCGAGCTTTCTACAGCTTTGCACCTTGATCAGATTCTTAACGTCTGCCCCACCAAAGGTCTCATTAATCTGGCTGTCCAGATCGCGACGATCCACCACGATCAATACAGTGGGGTTTTTTAGGACATTGTCACAGCGCAGCATTTTAGCGGCGTAGAGCATGAGTAAGGATTTACCTGAACCCTGGAAGTGCCAAATCAACCCTTTTTTGGGGTAGCCTTGGCGCACCCGCTCGACAATCTGCTTGGCCGCTTCAAACTGCGGGTAACGCGGCAGGATTTTAATGCGCTTGGGTGGGGTGTCTTTGCCGGTTTTAATGGTTGAGAACAGAGCGAAGGATTCAAGCAACTGCAACAAGGTTTGCGGATTTAACAATCCTTCACAGCTATCCAGAACCGATGCCAACCCAGGCAATATTTCATCGCGCAGATCGGTATGGTGCCAAGGGCCCCAATCTTTTACCCGGGCATTGATGGCGCCATAAGCAAAGGTCTTTCCTTCACTGGCAAAACAGAGCAAGTTGGGCACAAAGTAGGGTTCAACGTTCTTCCAGTAGTGCTTTTTACCGCCCATAAAATCGGCGGCGCCGTCTTGCCAGGTCACACTCGGGCGGGTAGCGGTTTTTACTTCGCCCACCACCAAGGGGATACCGTTCACATAGAGCACAATATCAAAGTAGACTTCGGTAGCCGCGATATAGTGCACCTGCTGCGCGACCACAAAGTGGTTGTTGTCGATGTTGTCGAAATCAATCAGGTTGATGGTGATATGGTCGCCATTCTCACCAAAGGGTAAGGTCTTCTCGGCCATCAACCATTCATGAAAGTTTTCGTTGGCCTTTACCAAGCCGGTATGACGCGCTTCCAGCACCACACCACGTAGCTTGTAAATTACTTCATCGGCGTAATCCGGCTGCTTGGCGATATCGGGGTTTAACGAACACAAGGCATCTTTGAGCCACTCTTCAACAAAGATATCCTGCGCTTGTTTGGGCAGGCTCTCACCGTAGCAGTATGTCCACTTTACGCCGCTTAAAGTCTTTAAGCGGTCGATAATTCCATTTTCTGTGACGGTTTGTTCGTTAAACATATTAACTATCCATTTATAATTGCTTTATATACATCTCGAATGCCTTCCTTTCTTTTAGAAATGGATGTGGAGAATCTGGAAAGCATATCGAGCTGCGCGACAAGTTCTTTTTGTCGAACAACAGAGGGAAATACACAAGGGAATTTTTTTACCTGGGTCGAATTGATTGTTGCCAAATTGGTGGTTTGCTGTGCTATCCCGAGAAAAAACTTGACTCCAATAAAGCTTGATTTCATGTAGTTAAAAAATTCTGGAAGTAATTTTTCACTATCGGTCCTAATCGCGAACAAATGATTTTGATGAATAACCCCATTTACTTCGTCATTCCAAATGTGTCCTCGACCAACCTTATCGTAATCTCCACCTTCAGCGATCAGAATATCCCCCTTAAGAACTCTATATCGCTCATACATTGAAGGAGTGACCTCCACCTCTTTAATTTCATCTAAGTCAAAATGGCCGTCATAGACATTTGCTACACGAAGATATGGAACGCTTACTGTTTTCTCATCGAACTCTCGCTTGCTACTCAGTGCGAGACCAGTTTGAATGACTGAGCATTCAGCTAATGAACAACTTGTCCAACTTGGATCTGTCTGCCCCTTCTTAAAAATATCAGTGAGGACAGATAGAAACAGACTAGAGGATGAATTCGATACAGATTCGTTCAGAGTTTCAACCCGTTGTACACCCCGCAATATTGACAGCATTTCTTTTTGCTTGTCTAAAGATGGGAAAATAAACTCCTGCCCTTCTAATACCTTCCATTTGATTGTTGGAGATAGAGAACCTTCCGATACGGCCCAGGGCGAGATCGTGAACGTTTTATAACCAATATCAAGTCTTGATTGACGTAAATCTCCACCTGTGATCATATGCTTCCTT
>NZ_BAAGVN010000002.1:0-722 GCF_054780855.1 Pseudaeromonas pectinilytica | reverse complement strand
GAGGACGACTGGAAAGCAGGCCTGCTCAAGAGCACGGCCACCGAAGAGGATGCGCTCGAAGAATATTTCTGCGTCCCCAAGCAGGGCGGTGGTGCCTATATCAAGCGCTCCCTAATTGAGCGGGCGATGCAGCCCGATATCCCCATTATTCGTTTCACCGCGCCAAAAGACTTCGAGCTGATGAGTGAAGAGACTCGCCTTGCTGTGGGATCTGTCTGGTGTGAGGAAAACCTCAAGCCCTGGCTGGAGAGTCTGGATCAGACCTGCCGCCATGTACTGGGTGAGGACTTTGCGCGCAAGGGTGACCTGTCGGTGTTTGTACCGTTGGCCATCGCCAGCAATCTGCGTAAGCGGGTGCCGTTCGTGGTGGAGTTGGCCAATGCCCCTTACGAGACCCAGCGTCAGATCCTCTTCTATTTATTATTGGGGTTGCCTCGCCTGCGCGCCGCTTCTTTTGATGCCACCGGTAACGGCGGTTATCTGGCAGAGGCCGCCCGCCTCAAGTGGGGGGCCAGCATGATCGAATGCGTGATGCTCAATGACCCCTGGTACCGGGAGTGGATGCCCAAGCTCAAGGTGGAGTTTGAAGACGACACCCTGGTGATCCCTCGTCATGCCGATGTGGTCGATGACCTGGGCAAAATCCAGGTCATCAACGGGGTACCAAAAATCGACAAGGGGCGCAGTACCGATGCCTCGGGCCAGAAGCGCCACGGTGACTT
>NZ_BAAGVN010000001.1:0-899 GCF_054780855.1 Pseudaeromonas pectinilytica | reverse complement strand
CATTGCCCCAGCGTGTATTCCATCGCCTGTCGAGTCAGCGAGCCTTTCATCACCTTGCCGACGTTATTGTCCAGCCAGGTTTTGAGCTCCGCCAACAGGGGCATGCTACGTGTCTGCCGTGCCTGATAACGCTCGGCATCACTGCGCTCCTTCTGCTCCCGCTCGATGGCATAGAGTTTACCTATGTACCCCAATGCTACATCGGCCAGGCCAGTACTGGCTTTGCTCTTACCTTTGTCTTTACCCTTAGGTGCAGCTCGGGTCGCTTCGATGAATTTGCGCCGANCATAGAGTTTACCTATGTACCCCAATGCTACATCGGCCAGGCCAGTACTGGCTTTGCTCTTACCTTTGTCTTTACCCTTAGGTGCGGCTCGGGTCGCTTCGATGAATTTGCGCCGAGCGTGATCCCAGCAGCCAATCCGTGTCAGGCCGCTCTCTTTGCACACCTGGCTATAGCCGGAATAACCATCGGCCTGCAGTATGCCACTAAAGCCCTCCAGCAGACGCACAGGAACGCTTCCGGCGCGCGACGGATCGTAGGCAAATAGCACAGAGGAGCGGCCCGGCGGACCACCGCGGGTCACCCACATCCATTTGTCCGATTGCGCAGTTTTGCCCTCTTCTTTGAGCACCTGGATCCGCGTCTCGTCGGCTTGCAGGTACGTCGCGTAGTTCTGCTCCTCGCGCAGCAGGTTCATCAATGGCTGGAATACCTCATCCAGCCGGATGATCCAGTGGGCCATGTTGGTGCGGCTCACCTCCTGCCCCAGGCGCTTGAACATCTGCTCCAGACGGTACAGTGGCAGGCCATCAGCATACTTAGAGGTAATGATGTAGCCCAGCAATGACGGCGTGGCGATACATTTGCCCAGCGGGTGTACGGGGCGGTTGGCCGC